>JASBUV010000293.1 GCA_030147705.1 Gammaproteobacteria bacterium | reverse complement strand
CGTACCACTGGCGCTAACTGGCGGTGTGCTCGCATTGGTGATTCGGGATATTCCGTTCTCAATTTCAGCAGGCGTGGGATTTATTGCTCTGTCCGGAATTGCCGTGTTGAACGGCCTGGTCATGTTGACCTTCATTCGTCGCCTGCATAATCAGGGTAAAGATTTGGTCGACGCGATAGTAGAAGGGGCGACGACAAGACTTCGGCCCGTTCTGATGACAGCGCTCGTAGCATCTTTGGGGTTTGTACCCATGGCGATTAACACAGGTATCGGCTCTGAGGTGCAGAGGCCGCTGGCGACGGTCGTCATCGGTGGAATCATTTCGTCTACGCTTCTCACTCTGTTTGTGCTGCCCGCGATTTATCGACTGGTGCATTTCAGAGAGGCGATTCAGCGAGATTTAGTCAGCTGAGGGAACACAAAAATGGGATCATTGTCCTTTCTCGCAACAAAGTATCTGATAACTGCTGGACTGATCGTCCTTATATCTGAGTTGGCAAAATATTTACCGCGCTTAGGAGCGCTTATCGCTGCGTTGCCCACTGTGACGATTTTGGTTCTGATCTGGATGTATATTGAAGGTCAGCCACAGCAACGCTTGTCTGATCACGCGTATTACACGTTCTGGTATGTGCTGCCGACTCTACCGATGTTCCTGGTTTTTCCTCAGCTGCTCGAACGCTTTGGTTTCTGGTCTGCTGTAGGAGCAGGGGCATGCCTGACAATTCTCTGTTTCGCTCTACTGGCATTGGCGATCAGAGGAATGGGGATAGAGCTACTATAGCTTGCTAACCCTGCTGCGGATGTCGTGATTACCTCGCGGCAACGTGGGAGTATTTTCTGAGCGGCGAGAAAAATCTCTTGGCGAATTTCGGCATTGGGGTTTAGTCTTCGCCCATTATCTTACTATCTGGGGCTATTCATTCGCTCATGGTGCTGGCTACTTGCTGTGTCTTCGTATGAATCCAGTCTGTGCTCACAGCGAACAAGCTGGTCTGGATACTGGAGCCACAGTCCTGGTGCCATTTCGAACAAAATGCCTGGTGTTTAATATAAAAATCACTTCAATTTGTCTGGGCTTCACTTTCAAGCAATAAGCTAGCAGGCCAACACATTAACTGGGTACTCATTAGCATTTTCGCGTACATCTTCATGCAGCTATTGGTCTGCGTGACGGTGATGCGCCGCATGAAGAGCGAGAAAGACTATCTGCTAGCCGGTCGCAAACTTGGCATGCCATTGGCTGCTATGACGATTTTCGCGACTTGGTTTGGTGCCGAAACCTGTATTGGTGCAGCCGGATCGATCTATGAGTATGGCCTGGCCGGTGGGCGCACTGATCCCTTTGGCTATGCATTGTGTATCTTCTTCATGGGGCTGTTCTTTGCGCGCAAACTCTGGGCGCGCAAGCTCGTTACCCTTGGGGATTTTTACAAGGAGCGCTATGGCTCAGGTGTAGAGAAGCTGGGTGTCATATTGATGGTGCCGCCTTCAGTACTCTGGGCAGCCGCACAGATCCTCGCTTTTGGCCACGTGCTTTCCGCCTCATCGGATTTGACTGTCGACGTCGCGATTACGTTTGCAGCCGTGATTGTGATTACCTATACGACACTGGGTGGATTATTGGCAGATGTGATCTCTGATTTTATTCAGGGAACAGTATTGATCATCGGTCTGGTAATTCTCGTATTTGTTGTCATTACGAATATTCCTGACCCGGCGCTAGTCGCTGAAAGCTTGTCTCCTGAACGGCTGCAATTTCGGCGCGAAGAAGAGAGCTGGCTGGCCGTGGTTGATGGCTGGTCGATACCCTTGATCGGATCCTTGTTTGCTGCGGAGCTGGTGACTCGCGTATTGGCGAGTGGCAGTGCACAGGTGGCGCGGAATGCTGCCATGCTGGGAGGCTCGATCTATTTGCTGGTTGGCTTTTTGCCCTTGTCTCTTGGCATGATCGGCCCCGCGTTAATCCCAGATCTGGCAGAGCCTGAGCAGATTCTGCCGCTTATCGCGCAGCAATATCTGCCTACGGCTTTGTATGTCATTTTCGCAGGTGCTCTCGTATCTGCGATTCTGTCTACGGTAGACAGCGCTCTGCTTGCCGCCGGATCATTGGTATCCCACAACCTGATATTGCCGATGACCGCGCGCAGCGATGAGCGCTTCAAGATACTCGTCTCCCGTATCTCTGTCTGCGGTTTTGGAATAGTTGCGTATCTGCTTGCGCGCAGCGCAGACAGCGTTATGGGGCTGGTCGAAGAAGCTTCTGCGTTTGGATCTGCCGGCATCTTCACCTGCTGCGTCATGGGCTTGCTCCAGTCGCGCGGTGGCGCCTTGACTGCAAGTGTTAGTATGATTGTGGGTATGGCCACCTATGGCGTGCTGGCCTACATAGTACAGTATGACTATGCCTATCTGGCATCACTGGCTGGTTCGTTCGGTAGTTATCTGCTTGTAATGTTTGTTGATTCCAATCGAAGCCAGCAAAAAAACCTCGCGCTTAACTCTGGCTTCTAATTCTGGCTACTGACTCTGATTCGCTCTGAGTGAACCTGGGGGACACAGAGTGGGTCGGTGCAGGCTGCCGTCTGTTTGTGAGAGTGCAGGTTGTTTCGCGATAGGTGCCCGATCGCTACAAGAGAATTCCAAAGGTCTTCGCAATGAACAAGAAAGAAGTCATCGAGCTATTAAAATCCAATGCGGGATCAGGAAAAGCGATTCGATCAGGGCCCAAGGGATCGGTGAAGAACTTGGGTATCGGGCTTACCGAATTGCGCAAGCTTGCGCGCAAAATAGGGCGCGACCATGCGCTCGCACAAGAGTTGTGGGAAAGCGATGTATTCGAAGCCCGGGTACTAGGGCTACTGATTGATGACCCCAAGCTCATCTCCCGGGAGCAAGCAGAACAACAGGTCGATCAGTTGGATGAACCAACACTTAAGCATGTCTTCTGCTCATGCAATTCGTCCCTGGCGAAAGTACCTTTTATTGTTGAGCTTATCGAAGACTGGACAGCGAGCGAGAATCAAACACGCCGATCGTGTGGCTATGGCCTGTTGTCAGAGCTGGCCAGCTCAAAGAAGAAATCTGTTCCGGGTGATGATTTCTTTATGAAGTTCATCAATAAGATCGAAGAGATCTATCGAGCAAGCGGCGATATTGAAGGTGGATATGCTTTGCTATGCATAGGAAAGCGCAACAAGAAGTTGAACGCGGCCGCATTGAAAGTGGCGAAGCTTATCGGCCCAATCTATTATGGCGATGAAAAAAACTGCGAGCCTTTCGATGTTGTTGCCCATCTAACAAAAGACCACCTTAAGAGAAGATTGGGTATTCAGTAGTTTAAAAGCGCCCATCAAAATTCGTTATGACACTGCAGATTTCAGGAATAGGTCGCTTAATTTTCGTCATTCGAAAGGCCAGAACTCACGATAGAGATTTCAGGATTCTGATTAGGAGAGGCTGTAATCTCTTGATTGGACACATCAGTCGACTTAGTCGAGCTCCTGAATCACCGTGTAAAAGTCTTGCACCGCACACTAATTGACAGTGGTTTGATTCTTTCAGAAATTCTCGGGTCGTGAGCTGACACATCGACGAATGCACAACCAGGAGAGGTTGAAATGGGAAGGCTTAACTGAAAGAAGCCGGCTGGCAGGAGGCTGAGGCGGCTATCTTGGGGCTGGAAACAGCTTCGATTGCGATAACGACTGGCACCACGCAGTTACGTCCCTTCGCCTTGCCTTCATAGAGTGCTTCATCAGCGAGCTTCACCAATTGTTCGGGTGACTCAATCTGATTGCCGCGAATCGACACGACGCCGAGTGTGAGGCTCACGTGATCTGGTGAACTGGAATCATAAGGAATAGCACGAGCGAGCATCTTCTCCCGGGCAATATCAGCTACGTGCTGAGCGCCTTGAGGTTTGGTTTCCGGCAGAAGCATGATGAATTCTTCTCCGCCGAAACGACCAACTACATCGGCTGGTCTGGTCGCACATTCCTTGAAGACCTCGGCAACATGCACCAGACAGCGGTCGCCTTCCAGGTGTCCGTTGACATCGTTGTACCGCTTGAAGTGATCCACATCGGCCATCACGAAGGAAAGCCAGGCGCCACTGCGGCGAGCCCTTGCGATTTCCCGGCGTAAACTCTTCTCCATCGACCGGCGGTTGGCTACGCCGGTGAGGTGGTCAGTACTGGCCTGATGGGCGTTAATCTTTTGTAATTCTCTGTGATACCGGTCGAAAGTCCAGGCGGCCCAGGTGCAGACCAGTGATGTCAGAACCACGGCGATGAAGCGAACGATGACTACACCTGTTTCATCGTGGACATTATGAGGAACAATGCCTCGCAGCTGCATTAGGAGCAGCATTCCAAGAACCATAACGACTGCACCCATCATCAACCAGCCTGCACGCGTGCTACGCCACAGAATTGCCAGGATGGGAAGAATCGGCGCAAGGATCAGAGTTGCTCCATTGAATGCGCCCGTGTTGTACCCGGATGCAGTCATACCCAGAAATAGCAGTGCGAGTAGAATGGCCACGCCAATTTGAGTAGAACCGCCTCTGAGCAGGTAGATGGAATTGCAAAGGGTGCAGAGCGAGACCAGCATGGCTGGATAGGGAAAGCTTTGCAATCCGACAGCCGAGATCTTGGCGATACTGAAAATCAGCCCGACAACGCACATCACGATGTTAGTCGCGATTATGATCTTCCTGCGTTCGGAGAGGAATGATTCATGAATCTTCCTCTGGATCGGGCGTGCCATGGACAGCCTCACTGCGCCTTATTGTGGTTTCATCTCGATATCCGAGCCGACTCGAAACCTGAGAAGCACA
>JASBUV010000292.1 GCA_030147705.1 Gammaproteobacteria bacterium | reverse complement strand
GCCATGTAATTGCATGGCCTCGCGCGTTACCCACTCGGCCGCTCGGCAGGCGAACAGTTTCACGAGGCTTGCTGCCATTTGGCTCTTGCTCCTGCCTGAGTCTGCACTTTTAATTGCACTCTTATCTGCAGCTTTACTCTCATCGTGGCTCTGATCGAGCAATTGCGCCACGCGATAGCTAAACAGGCGACAGGCCAGAATTGTGGTGCACATGCGAGCCAGCTTGATGCGGCTCAATTGGAATTCATCCAGTCGCTTGCCAAACACCTTGCGCTGTTGACAATAGGCAAGCGCCTGATCAAACGCAGCCTGCATGACGCCTGTTGCTCGCGCAGCCGTCTGAATGCGTCCGCCTGCGAAACCCGCCATGGTGTAATAAAAGCCCCTGCCTACGCCCTGCTCGCCGCCGACCAGATTATCGGCCGATACGAAAAAATCGGAGAAGAAAAGATCATAGGAATGCATTCCCCGATAACCCAGCGTCGCGATCGCCTTGCCAGTCAGTTCGCCCTGTTCTTGTTTGAACACAAAGTTGTGCCCGGAATGGCGCGGTTTTTCCACAAGAAAGAGACTTAATCCCCTGTGTCCGCTGCTTGATCCGACAGTTGCTTGTTCAGAGTCCGCTTGAGAACTTTGTTCGCCGGTTCGTGCCAGCACAACAAGTAGTTCGGAGCGACCTGCAAAGGTACACCAGGTCTTGGCACCATTGAGTCGCCAGCCTCCTTCAACCCGTTGAGCACGCAGGGAGACCGACGCTACATCGGATCCGGTATCGGGCTCGGTGATTGCAATCGCGCACAGCGTCTTGCCGCTGGCGAGTCTGGGGAGCCAGTATTCCTGTTGTTCGGGAGTGCCACCCGCGAGTAATGCTCGCGCGGCGATTTCCGGCCGAGTAATCAAGCTGCCGGCCGCGCCCAAAGAGGCATGGGAGAGTGCTTCGGTGACGACGATCATGCCAAGACTGTCGCCGCCGCTGTCGGGTTGCAGCCCGCCAAAACGCTCCGGGATAGAGGTACCGAAACAGCCCAACTCTGACGCTTTGCTGAGCAAAGACTCGGGAATATCCAGATCCTGACGATGAATCTCTTCCGCGACCGGGGCAACCTCATCGCGAGCAAAGCGTGCAAAGGTCTCACGCACCATGCGCTTCTCATCATCCAGCGTGTCAGTCAGTGCTGCCATGCCGCGTTCAACTAGTTGCTCGCCGAGTGCGGCCTGAAAATCCGGGAGCAATCCAATGCTCAGCAGCTCGCCCAGACCACCCCCATCGCGTACGCTATTCGCTTGTGTGCGGAAGTCCTTGTCGAGCCGGACTAGCCGTTGCAGGATTTCATCGACAGCTTCGGCGATAAAGCATATGGCGGCATAGCGATCAGTCGTGCTTGCGGTTTTCTGCTGCGCAAAGTCGTGCAGGGTTTTGCATGCCTCAAGGCTGGCGTGATTCAGTGCCAGATCGTAGGCATGTTGTTGTTGCCGGTCGAGCAAGTCAGCGCTGAACCGACCTTGGTCGCTACAGACAGCATTGAGCGCGCTCGCCTGGCGCTTCAGCAGTTGCTCAATCTTCTCCAGATCCGCGGCGCTGTTAATCAGAATAGTCTCCAGCTGGGTATCATTGAGCGTGAGAATCGGCATGGCAGATTCAGGCGCAGAAGATGAAGGTGATGTTGGAGACATAGCTGCAGATTTGCGACCGATAGTGGTGAGCCCATGCGGCGATTCGGTGCTAGTATTGCCGAGCGGTAATAGTAGTGTAATTCACCGTCGATTGCGATTCGCCGCGCCGTCACAGAAGCAGGAACAGGAACAGGAACAAGAACAGGAAATCTATGGACTCAGCAGCGCCAATTCGCAAGCAAACCGGGCCGGGTAAAAAACCTGGCAAGTCGCGGAACAGGAAGCAGAAGGACAAGAATCTGCGCTGCTTTTTCGGGATCGCGTTTCGCAATGCACAAGTGCTCGCTCCGCTGCAGCAACAACTCAGTTCTGTCGCGCAGCCTGAGGACAAGCTCCGCCTGTCCCCTCCGGAGAATTTGCATCTCACCCTGAGCTTTCTCGGCTCGCTCCCTGCATCCCGGCTCGACGAAGCAAAAGTCATCGGGTCTGCGATCTGTAGTCGCCATGGAGAATTGTCGCTGAACTGCAGAGGTGCCGGAGCATTCAAGAATTCGATCTGGGTAGGTGTCTCGCCTGATGAAGCATTGCTCGCGCTCGCCGAGGAATTAAGGCAGTCCGCTGTGCTATTGGGTATGCCCGTCGATCCCAAACCCTTCCAGCCTCATATCACTGTCGCTCGCTTCGCACCACCTGCAAGAAACCGTCTGTTGCCAGTACTCGAGCCTTTTCAAACTCAGGAATGGTTAACGTTTAGCGCAAGCAAAGCCTCGCTGTATCTTTCGGAAACACTGCAAGAGGGCGCGCGCTATTCCATTCTTAAAAGCTTTGCGCTCGGAGCAGCCGAGTTACCTCTCGATACTCCAGGCACTCAATCAGACGACATCCCAACAGAAAGTCCTGCGGATAGCCAAGAGAGTCCAGATAACCTAGAAAATCTGGGTAGCCTAGACAGTTCAGCCAGTTCGACTGGCGACAATTGAGGACTTAACGGTACTTGTCGTGCAGTCCTGCGCCAGCCAGAATCAATGGGCTGCATTTTTCGATGCGCGACAACCGGGTGGCCTCGCGCTTGGCATCATTGATATGGGCGATGTATTCGCGCTGCTTGCCTGGGGTAAGTTTTGAGAAAGCAGTTTTCAGTTTGCTGTTTCTTGTAAACGCCTTCTTTAAGTCTTCCGGTATAGCAGGCGCGGCTTTCGATGGCGTTGCGGGTTTGATGGCCTTGCCATCCTTCTGGTTTGCAATCGCTTCATTGATATAGCTTTGCACCAGTCGACGGTTGATCTTGTCGCCTTCGCTAAAGCGCCACTGACGCAACCCTTTGGTCGTACCTTCCTGCGCATTGACCAGCTTTTGCTTCTCGTCCTTGAGAAAGACTCCCTGATGAAACCAGAGTGCGCAATGGTTCTTGAATGCGCCCAGCCCGACAACGTTTTTTCCGTCCAGCGTGTAGGTGGGCGCTCCCCATTTAACTTCTTCCTTTAATCCACTAACCAGAAGAAGCTCCCTGAGTGGGGTCAGTAAATGTTGCCATTGTTCGTGTCTTTTGAGCCACGCGGAAATTTTTGCAGTTGTTATTTTGTCGCTATCTGGCATCGCTTTCCCCTTTATCGCTTCTCAATCTTTTCCTCGTACATTCGTAGCCACTTACCACTTCTATCCTGTCTATTGCATTTCTGTCTACTGCGTTGTTTTCCACTGCTTGCGTTTAATTTATCTGCTTAACTACTGTGCATTTTCGGATTGATCAATGAATTCAACACGTGGTCTTCCCATTTACCGGCGATCATCAGATAGTCTCTCGCCAAACCTTCGCGCTCAAAGCCCAGCGTCTTGAGTAGTGCTGCGCTGCGCTCATTGTCGGGCATGTGATTCGCCATGACGCGATGTAGTTTGAGTTCATTAAAGGCATACTCAATCGCATGGGCTACGATGCGTTTCATATAGCCCTTGCCTTCGTAGCGCTCTGCAACAGAGTAGCCCAGATAACAGGCCTGAAAAACCCCGCGCATGATGCTGCTCAGCGAGCACATGCCAATCACATGGGATTGTGCACGATCGGTGCCGATGAAATGTACCGACTCACCTCTGGCAAACTCTTTCTCTCTGTCTTCAAGCCGCTTTCGCCAGGATGCAATCGAATTGAAGTCGCTCGGTACTGCAGGAGCCCAGCGCTGAAAATGCCCCTCATTCACGGCGAAGTAGTTCGCGAGAATGATTTCATGACCGGGGGTGCAGCGTACGATTTTCATTATGACTTTTGACCTGATTGCTTTGCGGGTGTTTCTGCGCTGGTTTCCTTGAGCCTAATCCCCAGCAAGTAGTGAGTAGCGGCGGTCAGTAATCCAGTTCCCGCAGCATTAACAAGCCACGCTGGCCACGGTATTCAAACTCTTCAATTGCTTGCCAGCCCAGCTTTGCATAGAGCCCGCCCTGCAGATTCACAGTCTGCAGATACAAATGTGGCAACGTTCTCTCTCTGGCCAGCTCTACAACCCTGTTCGTGAGTGCCGTTGCTATCTTGTTGCCGCGATGTGCTGGCGCTACAAACACGCTGCCCAGCCAGAACCGATTGTCAGGATACAGTTTCGCCAACTCCTGATCCTTCAGCGCCGCAGACCCGACAAGTTCGTCATCAAGCCAGGCAAGAATATGAACGGGCAACGCATCTGTGCTTAGTGAGTCACGCAATATCTTTTCAGCCTGCTCTACTGAGCCAATCTGATCGGACCAGACCGTTGTCCACCAATCGATAATCGTCGGCACCAACTCGGGCCGATCAGCCAGATAGCTAAACTTGAGATGCATTGTGAAACTCACAAGAGAACGGCGCAGTATTGAAATGAGATTACTGCGATTGGCAGTTTTGTACCAGAAAGAATGTGGTTGAGATGCTAGTGGCTATCCAAAGAGATCGCTATTAAAAAAGGACAGAAAAATTCCTCGATGACCTGCTGCCTGGTCACCTAAAGAATTCTTCTGCCCTTCTTTACTGGCTTATCGTGTCAGATCAACTATTGCGTGAGCTGTATGCGCTCCATGTCTTCCATTTGGCCGTAGCCGGATGTGATTACGCGGTCGCCTTGCTCAAGGCCTTCGATGACTTCCACGAAACGGTTATTGCGGCGGCCCACGCGAATGTCTCTGCGGAAGGCGGCATCGCCTGCTTCGTTGAGTACGAATACCCAGTTGCCGCCGGTGTCCTGAATAAAGCCACCGATTGGCAAAAGCAGGGATTCGACCGGATTACCCAGGGTCAGCTCCATCTGCAAGGTTTGGCCGCGGCGGATATTGGAAGGCGGTAGTCCGTCGAAAACCAGATCGACTTCGAACGTGCCGTTGGTGATTTCCGGATACACTTTTAGCACCCGTGCTTCGAATTGTTGCCCGGCCAGTTGGAAACGTGCCATCTGATTGGGGCTGACCCGTGTCACGTAATACTCGTCGATCTGGGCAACCACCTTGTACTGATCCACCACATCGATCTGACCAAGTCGCTCGCCTGTCGTTTTACTTTGCCCGATCTCTACCGGCATAGAAGTCAGTTGGCCGGATATGGGCGCGCGCACCAACAGGCTTTCGTAGGAGCTCTGGGAGACCTCGAGATTTTCCTGCAGTTTCTCGATCTGGGTCTGCATTTGCAGCATGCGCTCATCACGAATCTTGTCTTCCAGAATTTGCCGCGCTTCGGTATTTGCCAATACCTTACGCTGATATTCCAACTCATCCACGACGGCGTCGTATTCTTCTTTGGAGATTAGCGAACTGCCCACCAGCGACTCGAAGCGTGCTTTTTGACGTTCCAGCACGGTGATGCGATAGCTGACATCGATCAGTTCACGCTCGGTGCGCAGTTTGCGCGTATCGAGATCGTTGGAGATATTGCCGATCAGGTTGATCTGCTCGGTAATCTGGGTGTCGTTCTGCGCGGCACTGAGGCGCAGGTTGGTATTGCTCAGTTGCAACAGCGGCTGGCCTGCCTCGACGAAGCTGCCTTCTTCCACAAACACTTCTTCTACCTGACCACCATTCACGGCGTCGAGAAAAACGCTGTTAAACGGCTGAATGGTGCCGCGAATGGGAATAAGATCCTCGAAGGCCCCATAAGAGGTAGTGGAGATTATCAGTTGCTCTTGCGACACCCGATAGGTGCGGATAGAGGCGTCGGCAAGCAGGCTGTAGACAAACCAGCCACCGCCTCCTACCAATAGCGCGATCACCAGCCATTGCCAGGCGGGCCGTGCCTTTTTTTCGATCTTGCGATCCATAGCCATATCGTATTACTCGGTATTTCTCTGCTGAAGTGTGGCTTTAGCCATTACTTGCTCTACTTAAGCGAAAGCGACTTCTTCGGTTTTCTCAGTTTCACTGATGATCTTGCCATCCAGCATACGCACAATGCGCTTGCCGACGGCGGCATCTTCGGCGGAGTGAGTCACCATCACGATGGTTGTCCCTTCTTCATTAAGCGATGACAGAATCTTCATAACCTCTTCGCCATGCTCACTGTCCAGGTTACCCGTTGGCTCATCCGCGAGAATCAGGTTTGGCGAATTGACAATGGCGCGTGCTACTGCAACGCGTTGCTGCTGACCACCAGAGAGCTGCTGCGGAAAGTGGCTGGTGCGATGCGCCATGTCCATTTTCTCCAACACGGCTTTTACTTTTTTGGCGCGCTCATCGGCTGGCGTCTTGGTGTAGATGAGGGGGAGTTCAACGTTCTCGTACACGGTGAGTTCGTCGATCAGGTTGAAACTCTGGAACACGAATCCGATGTTTTCCTTGCGCAGCTGTGCGCGTTGGCGCTCACTGTATCTGGACACTTCCTCATCGAGGAAAAAATACTTGCCGCCATCAGGGTTATCGATCAGGCCGAGGATGTGCAGCAGGGTCGACTTGCCACAACCACTGGGCCCCATGATGGAGGTAAATTCGCCTTCGTTGACCGTCAGGTTAACTTCATCCAGCGCGGTGGTTTCCACTTCTTCCGTACGGAACAGCTTCATGAGTCCTTCAACTTTTAGAATCATTCTGTCTACCTGTGTTTCTCAGTGTTGCCTGCCTTGAGCCAGGGTTGGGTCAAAGTCGGCTGGTGGTCATTGCCTGTTTTGCTACCAACGCCTTGCAATGAGATGCATGCGAAAAGCAGCAGGATCTGGTTGCTGAGTCGCAATACTCGTACCAGATAATTTATGCCTATTTTTCAATAAGATAGATTGTTGCCGAAAACTCCCTTTGGCTTTGTGTATCAGGCTGAAACAACCTGCCTGTACCGATTCGGAACACCCGTGGGATACCACGAAATTGCCACGAGCTGCTTCTGCATCATACCCCCATGAAACACGGGTTTCATGACTTTCTGCTCTGTCTGGCGTCAAACTTGCACCGTACTCTCAGCAGGGTACGAAGATGCACCCTTCAGCTAGTTAGACGACTAGAATCGCGATGTGTTACAAAATTAATTCAATGAATTTTCAATAGCTTAACTAATCAGCGTCCGGGATATGGCGGCATAGGAAAGGATTCTTTTCTGTTTCATTATGGAACAGTAAATCCTATGATGCGCAGTGCGCATCAACACCTTGCCGCAAGCGATAAGCTTCGACCTGATCTGGCGATCCATGTTCAGCGGAAACGGATTTACAGAAGCAGACATTGGAAATGATGTTGGAAAAGACATTGGAATCAAGGAATCGGGAAAGATGACCAGCAACACCCAGAGCCAGATCCTCATCGTGGACGATGACAAGGATGTCCTGCTCACCGCAGAACTGCTGTTAAAGAATAAACAACGTCGGGTCACCACCCTCCTCAACCCTTGCGATATCACCGAGGCATTTGCAGAGCAGCCTTTCGATGTCGTGTTGCTCGACATGAATTTCACGCGCGGCATTACGACAGGCGAGGAAGGCTTCTACTGGCTGCACAAGATCAAGGAGTTATCGCCGCACACCCAGATCATCATGGCCACCGCCTATGGCGAGATTAATCTGGCGGTGGAAGCAATCAAGCAGGGCGCGTCGGATTTTCTCGTTAAACCCTGGGACAACGAGAAATTGATCAGCACAGTGAACACCTGCCTGGAACTGAGCCACTCCAAGCAACGCATCGATCATCTTCAGGAAACCCAGCGCACGCTGAACGAGAAACTCGAATCTGATTTCGGTCAGATCATTGGCGAGTCGCCCGCGATTAATGAAGTGTTCTCCCTGATCGATAAGGTCGCCGCCACCGACGCCAGCGTGTTAATACTCGGCGAAAACGGTACGGGCAAGGAACTGGTTGCTCGCGCGCTACATCGGCAGTCGCAACGCAATGGCTCGCCGCTTATCAGTGTGGACATGGGTTCGCTCACGGAGAGTCTGTTCGAGTCTGAGATGTTTGGCCATCGCAAAGGCGCCTTCACCGATGCTCGGGAGGATCGCGCCGGCCGTTTTGAAGTCGCCAATGGCGGCACGCTGTTTCTCGACGAGATTGGTAATCTCGCGCTGCCGTTACAAGCAAAACTCCTCAAGGCGCTGGAGACACGCCAGGTGACTCGGGTAGGCGCTGATCGCAGTACCAACTTCGATATTCGGCTGATCTGCGCGACCAATCTGGAACGAGAGCGTCTCAATGACGAGACTTATTTTCGTCGTGATTTACTGTACCGGATCAACACTGTTGAGATCGTGTTACCGTCTTTACGGCAACGACCTTCTGACATACCTCTACTTGCAAAACACTACATCGAGATGTACGCACGCAAGTACAATAAACCCGCACCAGTACTGGAAGCGGCAGACGTTAAAAAACTGCAGCAGTATTCGTGGCCGGGCAATGTTCGTGAGCTGCAGCATAGTCTGGAGCGCGCAGTGATCGTGGCCGATGGTGGCAAACTCAGAGCTGAGGACGTGGTGGTGAATCGCACCTCACACCAGAGCGAGAAAATGGAATTGAATATTGCGCGCCTCGAAGAACAGGCAATCAAACGTGCAATTCAGCACTACGAAGGCAACCTGACCAAGGTCGCCAAAGCCCTGGGCCTCGGTCGGACGACGCTCTACCGCAAGATGGAAAAGTATGGCCTCTCTGACTAAGACTCTGCAGACCCAGCATGTGCGCCTGATTATTCAGGTGCTGTTTCTGTTGGCAATGGTGTTCGTGTTTTGCTACAGCCTGCTGGAAACAGACTGGATCGGCATGCCCATTATCAGCCTGCTGCTGATTGTTATGATTACCGG
>JASBUV010000209.1 GCA_030147705.1 Gammaproteobacteria bacterium | reverse complement strand
ATTTTGACAGCTGGCAGTGCGTCTAATTTTCTGGAACCAGAGCGGTGTTACGAAAAGCACGCTTCGCACCACAACAGTGCACGAAGGGTGCGCCAAGACCCTACGCGGGGCCATCCGGGAAGGCCGCGCCATACAATACCGGCCGAGCGCGCTTGAATTCAGCCAATAGTTCCCCGCGCAGCGCGACCGGCTGCTTTGGCACAGGACTTGCAAATTCTCCAATGCGAGCAGCCCACAATTCTGCTCCGGAATACTCCGCACGCTTGACCCGGCAGTCAGTGTCACGACAGCCCTATCAGCAACACTGCCTGAAACACTGCGAGTCAAAGCTATAACAACAACCCAGCGAAGTGCACCAATTCACTGTTGTTTGACTGTTGTTTGATATAGCGAGGCATCGTCATGAAAAACTCAATTGTCCCCGGCACTTTTGCCTTAGGTCTGGTGGCATTGTTCCTCTCCGGATTTGCACACCCAGATACCACATACCGCGATTACGCCGCGGCCGAACAAGCACTGCAGTTACAGCAAGAGCGGCTGTACACGCTGGCCAATGAACATGGGCGTTATCATGAAACTCTTGTTGATCCGCTGCAGAGTCTGGCGCTAACCCAACTCGAAGTCAGTCGCTATGATTCGGCGGCTGCCACGGCTGATTATGCCATCCAGATTGTTCGTACCAGCTTCGGCCTACAAACCCCGCAACAATACGACCTCCAGCAAATGGCTATCGAAATTGATTTGCTGAGACAGGATTGGGAAGCGATCAACGAGCGCCTCGACTACTACTCGACCTTAATTCTTTCCAAATACCACGGCAGTATTGCCGATCGCATTTCCCGCCTCCTCTGGCTGGCGGACATCCATGTACGTGGCGGAATAGAAGACCTGGAAGAGAAGCAGGCTGCCCATATGCGAGAGGCGACCTGGCTCAATGAGACTGCAGTAGGCTATGCCGAGAAACACGGCCTCAGCCATTCACGTCTGCAGGCCGAAATGCTTTTCGCACTCAGCCAGAAATACTATCTGGAAGCGCGCGCAATCTCCGAAGGCGGTCCTAACAGCTACCGGCTCCGCCAGGTACATCCGGACGTGCATCGCGTTCAGGGCAAGTTTGATGCACTTGATGCGCGACATGCAGCAGGGCTGCTCGCGCTTGAACATCTGCGCGACATTTTCAAGGCAGCACCCAGCTTTGGCGCCGAGGCCGTAGCGATGGCAGAGCTCTATATCGCCGACTGGAATGCGTTGTTCAATGCGAGTGAGGATATTTCTGCCGAGTACCAGAATGCCGTTGCAGCATTCAAAGCAGCCGGCGTTCCTGAAGCTCGCATCAGCAGATTTCTGGCCAGCCCTGTGGCGATTCCAAGTCCACGACTGGATTTGCGCCTGTCTGATGCCATGGCAACCCACAGCCTCGGCATTAGCAAGAGTGCCAACAAACCCCATCGCTTGAGCCTGATTGAACCCGCCTCTCACCTCGCCGGCTTCACCCAGGAGCTTGCACTCGTTGACTGGCAAGGGGGATTGGAAGAGGACTGGTCACGCCTTACGGTGCGCATGACCATTGACCCTGCGCAACAAGTTACTGTTCGCAATGGCGCTTTCCGTACCAAGAGCAAGGTCACGGGGACGGATGTCGTTTTGCAGACCACCGAGGCCGAACTGGAAGTGACCGAGCAGGCGATGCAACGCATCAAAACCCTGTCTTTCCGCCCAGCATTCGAGCATGGTGAAGCGATTGCCAGCACGTTGCTGGTGGACTATCTGATTCGGGATTCCGCCAAGCCTTCTGTCACGCCATTGATAGCAGGCAACTGGGTCGTCAGCTTCCAGGCGCCAGATCGTGTCGCCAATCTTGCTGCAGCAGGAGAATAACCTCGGACATCGACTGATAACGATTGGCCGGGTCTTTTGCCAGACATTTCATAGCCACTTCTTCCAGCAATTTGGGAATACGAATTCTTGTGAGGCTGGAAGGACGTGGCGGAATGTCATTCTTCACGCTCTCAATCACTTCGTGCAATTGCTCCCCTTTTGCCGCTGTGTGACCACAGAGGATCTCGTACAACACCGCACCGAGACTGAAGATATCGGTTCGATGATCGATGGCCGGATCGCGTGCGATTTGTTCCGGCGACATATAGTGTGCCGTCCCTTGCGCCTTGCCTGCCTCAGTGAGTGAGATGTCCTTGATTTCAACGGCATTCTTGCCAGTTGCATCGGGGACAGAACTGCCATCAGGATTCCACACTTTGGCCAGGCCCCAATCCAGCAACAGAACCTCGCCATAAGGTCCGGCGAGAATGTTCTCCGGCTTGATATCACGGTGGGCAACACCGTGGGTATGCGCGTAATCCAGAGCAAAGCCGACCTGCAGCACCAGCTCCACGAGTTGCGTCAGGTCATAACGCTCGCGATAGTCGAGAATTTCTCTCAACGTATAGCCGTGTACCAGCTTCATCGTAAAGTAAGGGTTGCCGCGACCATCCCTGCCCAACTCATAAGTTGGCACTGTGTTCGGGTGCTGCAACATTGCCGTGACGCGCGCTTCCCTGATAAGCCGCTTCTGCTCGATTTTATCATCGGCAAACTCTGGCTTTAGCGTCTTGTAGCAGATAAATCGTGAAAGATGCAGATCCTTGCAGGATTTGATGACTGACTTTCCGCCTTGGGCGATGGTGCTGAAAAATGCATAGCGCGTACGCTGATCAATTTTTTCAGGTAAAACCTTGTCCGTCTCTTCGAGAAAGACCGAGGCATAATTCTTTGGGGGTTCGGGAAAATTAAGCATGTCATCAAACCTTGGTGCTGCGCACTTCTATTCACCTATTGCAAAGCCCATCCATTAAAACGCCAGCCAGCTTTGCAGCATTTACTATCTATTCCGGCGAGCTCCACTAGTAACTCACAATGTGAACATTGTGACAACTATTGATGCATAATGTTGAGTCTGGGTTCACACGGGCGACGCAACAAGACCCAGCAACTCCAGGTCGGAAAAGCAACAAGGAAAGAGTTACAAATCAGTCTATGAATAATCCTCAAACGCTTCGTAAATGTACGACAGAATTCTCTGTGCGGTATGCAGAAACAGACGCGATGGCGATCGTGCATCACGCCAATTACCTGGTCTATTTTGAAGAAGGCAGAAGTCATTACATGCGCCAGATGGGATATGACTATGCGCTTTTCGAAAAAGAAGGATTTCAATTGCCCGTTACAGAGGTCCATGTCCGTTATGGAGGAAGCTTGTGCTACGGACAACGCGTCAAAATACAAACCTGGGTGCGCGAAAACCTTAGCAGACGCCTTTCCTTTTCCTATGAGATTTTTTCTGACACGGACTCTCGGTGCCTGGTGAGTGGTACAACAAGCCATATCTGGACAAACAGCGACGGAAAAGTGATCAGGCAACCCCAACGCTGGCAGGAACTCTATGCAGACTTTTGTGGAGAAATTTGAGACAGAGCCCACTGGCGTAATGATTTACTGCTATACCTATCACCGCTACTATCTGGATTGTTGGCCGAAAACTCAGCCCGGCCAATGGCTCAATTGTTTACTCAATAATTCATCCAATCGTCTCTGACAATCCGGCGAGCAATCAATGCAAGACACTCTGGACAAAATCAAGGTAGCTTCAGCACGTGTCTTGTCCCGCCATGTGCACAATGCCCTGATTGCAGCGCACGAGCAGATCGAAGCGCAAACGAGCAGCTTTGTCGCTGCAAAAATTCCGGCACTCAAGGAAAATGCCGATGCGACCGTGAGCCGTTTCAAACAGCATCTCTACACTTACTTCGATCAATTGACTTCCGGCACGCCGTTCGAGTCCGATCAGACTCCAGATGCCAGTGACAGCCTCTCTCTGCTCGACCATGACTACATTGAAGCCATGATCGCCATGGAAGGAATGATCCGGCACATGCGCGAGCA
>JASBUV010000208.1 GCA_030147705.1 Gammaproteobacteria bacterium | reverse complement strand
ATAAAGCCATCCACGCTCCCACAATCAAACCGCCGCCCCTTAAACCGATACCCCAACACACCCCCCTGCTGCGCCTGCGTCAACAAGGCATCCGTAATCTGCATCTCACCATTCTTGCCCGGCGGCGTATCACGGATAATCTGGTAAATGTCCGGCGTCAGAATGTAACGGCCAATGATCGCGAGGTTGCTTGGCGCCTCCTCCACCGGAGGCTTCTCAACCATGTTACTGATGCGAAAGAGGCCATTTTCAATCTCCTCCCCTTCGATCACGCCATAGCGATACACCTCATCTCTGGGTACCTCTTCGATGGCGACGATACTGCATTGATGCTGCTCATACAGTTTGACCATCTGGGCCAGCACAGAATCACCTTCATCATTGACGCAGTAATCGTCAGCAAGAATCACCGCGAAAGGCTCGTTGCCGATGAGCTCACCACCAACAAGAATGGCGTGGCCCAGCCCTTTCATCTCGACCTGACGAGTATAGGAGAAAGTACAGCGATCAATGATCTGGCGGGTATCGTCCAGCAATGCTTCCTTGTCCGAGCCCGCTATCTGATGCTCCAGCTCGTAACTGATATCGAAGTGGTCTTCGATGGCGCGCTTGCCGCGCCCGGTGACAATGGCAATACCAGTGATGCCTGCGCTCATCGCCTCCTCGACGCCATATTGAATCAATGGCTTGGTGACGATAGGCAACATCTCTTTTGGCATCGCCTTGGTGGCAGGCAGGAATCGCGTGCCGTAGCCGGCGGCGGGGAATAGACATTTTTTGATAACTGACATACTTGCATCCAGGTTCTGTGTCTTGACGAAGTTGGCGACCCGGTAGGCTTTATCAGCTCACTGCAAACAGTCACTGTTTGTCAGCTCATTCTGCCGTAGCGGTCCTCAAACCTCACGATGTCATCCTCACCCAAATAGTCGCCGACCTGTACCTCGATAACCTCGAGTACTTCCTGCTCCTTGTTCACCAAACGGTGTTTGGCACCCAATGGGATGAAGATAGATTCGTTAACTTGCAATTCCTGTTCCTGCTCGCCACAGGTCACCAGCCCCTTGCCTTTGATGACTGTCCAGTGCTCTGCACGATGATGGTGCATTTGCAGGGACAGGGCTGCACCAGGATTGACCACGATATGTTTGACCTGATAGCCGGAACCCGCAGCGAGTGACTGAAATGAACCCCACGGCCGATGAACCAGCGTATGCGTGTCCACCTCAGGGCGCTGCTTGCCCTGTAGCTGGGCAACGATTTGCTTCACTTCCTGGCTGCGAGCCTTGTCTGCCACCAGTACTGCATCCGGGGATTCGACGATAACCACATCATCCAGACCCACCGCTGCCACCAGCCTTGAGCGAGACTGAATATAGCTGCCTCGCACGCCCTCGGTCACCACATCCCCACTTAAGACATTGTCGTTGCTATCCTTCTCTTCGCTTTCCCAAAGGGAATCCCAGGCACCCAGATCACTCCAGCCAGCATCCAGCGGCACCACGGCAGCAGCGCTGGTCTTCTCCATCACCGCATAGTCGATGGATTCACTGCGACAGGCCGCGAACTCTGCCTCCGGGATCTTCTGAAAATCAGGCCCGCTGGTAAGAGCTGCATAGGCAAGCTCACAGCTCTTGTTGATATCCGCAGCGTGTTCGGCCATCTCCGCCAGCAGTGCGTCAGCACGAAACAGAAACATACCGCTGTTCCACAGATAACAGCCTTCGGCCAGATAGGCCTTCGCAGTCTCCTCATCGGGCTTCTCAACGAACTGCTCAACCGATCTCGGCTTGAGCTCGGAAGAAGAATTCAGCGTATCGCCACTCTTGATATAGCCATAGCCTGTTTCTGGGCTACCTGGCACTATTCCGAAGGTAACGAGTTTTCCCTGCGCACTTTGTTCAAGCCCTGTCAACACAGCGCGGTGAAACTCAGCGACATCCCTGATCGAATGATCAGAAGGCAGTACCAGCAACTCACCCTCAGGATCACGCGCCTTAACCCACTGCGCAGCAATCGCCACTGCAGGTGCGGTGCTTCTGCCTACTGGCTCCAGCAAGATAACGGCATCGTCGTAGCCCAACTGACGGAGTTGCTCTGCAACCAGAAATCGCTGCTCACTGCCACACAGGACAATGGGCGACTGCACCTGCGGCAAATCACGCAAGCGCTGCAGGGTATTTTGGAAAAGAGAAGAATCTTGCTCCGGAAAATGGATAAACTGCTTGGGGAGCGAGGCCCTGGACAACGGCCACAGACGTGTTCCTGTGCCGCCGGCCAGAATGACAGGGTATAACATATTTTTCACCGCAAATTACGTGGCCGCTATGGTAGCAAACAGGTGCTACAAATTCCCACCGATAGATGCATGCATGGCCGCGCAGAGCCGGTATTTCGCCATTTTCAGGTCGATTATTTGCCACCGTCACGATAAACTCGCAGCCCTTGTTCAGAAGGCCCGCAGGGCATGTAAGTGACTATGAAAGAAATGAATGAAAACTTCGTTCCCCAGAGCTCCTATGACATGGACCAGCTGGTGGAATGCGGCTATGGCAGATTATTCGGCCCTGGAAATGCCAAACTGCCTGTCAATGAAATGCTCATGCTGGACCGCATCACGCATATCAGCGCTGATGGCGGCGACTACGGCAGAGGCCAGATAATCGCTGAACTCGATATCAATCCAGACCTGTGGTTCTTCAAATGCCATTTCCCGGGAGATCCCGTCATGCCGGGCTGCCTTGGCCTGGACGCGCTGTGGCAACTGGTGGGATTCTTTCTGGGCTGGAGCGGCCATCCTGGCAAAGGACGGGCACTGGGCGCCGGCGAGGTGAAATTCACTGGCGAGATCCTGCCTACTGCCAAAAAGGTCGTCTATAACTTGTCCATCAGCCGCACCATCAACCGGAAGTTGGTAATGGGAATCGCGGATGGTACTGTGGCGGTGGATGGCGATGTCATCTACACCACAAAGGCCCTGAAAGTGGGCCTGTTCACTCCAGAAACCGCATTTACACCTACCAAGGATTGAGGACACTATGCGACGTGTAGTAGTTACTGGAATCGGTATCGTTTCTTGTCTGGGTAACAACAAAGAAGCGGTACTGGATTCGTTGCGAGAGGGGCGCAGCGGCATCAGTCATAACCAGTCCTATGTGGACATTGGTATGCGCAGTCATGTCAGCGGCACGGTGAAAATCGACACCAGCGAGCTGATTGATCGCAAGATTCTGCGCTTTATGGGCGATGCGTCAGCCTATAGCTATCTCTCGATGCAAGAGGCAATTGCCGATGCTGGCCTGAGCGAAGAGGAAGTCTCCAATGAGATGACCGGCATCGTCGCAGGTTCCGGTGGCGGCTCGCCCGAAGATCAACTGGAATCGACTGACATCCTGCGCGACAAGGGCCTGCGACGTGTCGGGCCTTATCGTATTCCGCGCACCATGAGCAGTTCGGTGTCCGCCTGTCTGGCAACGCCTTTCAAGATCAAGGG
>JASBUV010000279.1 GCA_030147705.1 Gammaproteobacteria bacterium | reverse complement strand
GCGGCGGCTGTTTACCCAGACAAGACGTCGATTATTCACGGCGAGACCCGCTACTCCTGGTCTGATACCTATGCGCGGAGTTGCAGACTTGCTTCAGCCTTGCTGAAAATCGGTATTGGCAAAGGTGATACGGTGTCGTTCATGGGGGCGAATACCCCGGAAACGTTTGAGGCGCATTTCGGTGTACCCATGACTGGTGCAGTTCTCAATGCCTTGAATGTACGCCTCGATGCCAAGGCAATCGCGTTTATCCTCGAGCACGCTGAAACCAAAGTCCTGTTTACTGACAGGGAGTACAGTGCAACGATCAAGGCCGCGCTGGAACTGGTCGCCAATAAACCCCGAGTCATCGATATTGATGATCTCTATTACGAAGGCGGTGAGTTGCTCAGCGATACCAACTATGAGGAGTTTATTGCTACTGGAGATACGGAGTATCGCTGCTTCAAAATTGACGACGAGTGGCAGGCTATCTCACTGAACTACACGTCCGGCACTACCGGAAATCCAAAAGGCGTCGTGTTCCATCATCGGGGTGCTTATCTGAATGCGATTTCCAACGCGATGTGCTGGAATTTGCAATCACATCCTGTCTATCTGTGGACATTGCCGATGTTCCATTGCAATGGCTGGTGTTTTCCATGGACTATTGCAGCGTATGTGGGGACCAATGTTTGCCTGCGTCACGTTCGGGACGAGGCAATATTCAGTGCGATCAAGAAGCATCGGGTGTCACATTTTTGCGGCGCGCCGGTAGTGCTGAATACGCTGATCAACGCTGCTGACGAACTGAAGCAAGGCATCTCCCACAAGGTGAGCGCGATGACTGCAGGAGCCGCGCCGCCCGCAGCGGTCATTGCAGGCATGGAAAAAATGGGCTTCAGCGTTGCGCATGTCTATGGTTTGACCGAAACCTATGGGCCCTGTGTGGTGTGTGCGCCCCAGGATGAATGGGCGGATCTCGATCTCGATGCGCGCGCGGAACTACTGGCCAGACAAGGCGTTCGCGCGCCACTGCAAGATGAAATTATGGTAGCCAATCCGGAAACACTTGAGCCCGTTCCCAAAGACGGGGTAACGATGGGGGAGATTTTCATGCGCGGGAATCTCGTCATGAAAGGCTATCTCAAGAATCCGACGACAACCGAAGAATCATTTGCTGGTGGCTGGTTCCATTCCGGAGACCTCGCTGTCTGGCATGAAGATGGCTACGTGAAGATCAAGGATCGGTCCAAGGATATAATCATTTCCGGGGGAGAGAATATTTCGTCACTGGAAGTGGAGTCAGTCCTGTTCCGACATCCGAAGATACTGGAAGCGGCTGTGGTGGCGAGTAGCGATGAAAAATGGGGTGAAGTGCCCTGTGCGTTCGTTGCATTGAAAAATGGCCAGGAGATGGACGCAGAAGAATTGATAGGCTATTGCAGACAGGAGCTTGCGGGATTCAAAATACCAAAGAAAGTGGTATTCGGCCCCATCGACAAGACCTCGACAGGCAAAGTGCAGAAATACCTCCTGCGTGAAAGGGCTGAGACAGTTCCTTACGCGATCAAGAAATAAGAACCTGGCTCAGGTCAGGAAAAGACAAACCGACAAACAACAAATCTGGAGCGGGAAATGAAAACTAGACAAACTTTGGCGTTAGGGCTGTGCAGCTTGCTTTTCTTCTCAACTGCTTGGGCGCAGATGGAAGATACAATTACTGTAAGTAGCTCTGCATTTGACCACCACGGCATGGTGCCAGAAGCGAATTCAGCTTATGGAGCAAATCAGTCGATTGATCTGAGCTGGAGCAATCTGCCGGCGGGAACGGAGCAATTGGTCTTGATCATGGACGACCCCAAGGTGGTTGAGCTGGGCATGATGGAAGAGCCTTTTGTGCACTGGGTTGCCTATAACATCCCTGCCTCGGCAAGTGGCCTGCCAGCTGACCTCACTAAAGACGCTGCGGTAACAGGTGTTGCCGGATTGGAAGGCATGGTTAACGGTGTGAATGGATTGCGTCGCCCCGGTTATTTCGGTCCGCGCCCACCAGCGAATGGGCAGCTCCATGCGTATCATTTCCGTCTCTATGCGCTGGACAGCGAACTGGATTTACCGGAAGGCCTGAACAAAGCTGAGCTCCTGACAGCGATCGAGGGTCATGTACTGGGCACCGGTATGCTGATGGGGCATTACGAGCGCAAAGAATAGTCGCCGCTCAGGCTGACGACGAACGGGCCGCTGGAGGTGTTTGAAGCACCGACAGCGGCCCGTTTGCTTTTCATGACTGTAATTGCGTGCAATTGAAGGACAGGTATCTGTTAGTCTGGCCCGAACCATTCCAGTCTTCTAGAAGTGGGTAATGACTTCTCCCACCTGTGCGTCAGGGTGAATATCCAGATCCACTTCGCGGTACAGATGTATGTCACCGTGTACGACCGAGTCGGAAGAGATCGTCAGGTTTGGATGTTGACTGCTGCCAAAACTGAACAGGCGGCCCAACCAGCTGCGCTTGCCGCGGACAATAATATCTCCTTCGATCTCACTGCCATCCACGACTTCAATATCTCCATTGGAAGTAATGACATCGTCCCTGACGCGAGTTGCGCGCAATTCGATTTCGCCGTTGACTGTCTTCACTTCTCCGCCGATATCGGTGCCAGCTCGAGTACGGATACCGCCGTTTACTGTGTGCACTGATCGATCGACAACAACGTCACCGTCAAGCCGGACGGAACCGTTGATGCT
>JASBUV010000265.1 GCA_030147705.1 Gammaproteobacteria bacterium | reverse complement strand
TTGGCGGAAGAGGCAGGAGTCGAACCCACCAAGCCTGTCTTTTAACAAACTTCACCGGGTTTGAAGTCCGGGCACCCCACCGGGGATGATTCTCTTCCGGGATCGAGTCTATCACACTGCAGTGCAGCATCGGCAAGGAGCGCGCCACTCCTGCGGTTCAATGCCAGGCCCCGAATTCCCGTGACAGTCTATCCCGGCCCGCTAAAATCAAGTATTCTTCAAGCCTTGCCCGGAGGTTGGCTGCGTATCATCAGACCTGATCGTCTTTGCGCAGATTCACAGCAATGCGGCAGGCAACACCCGAACCGATCGCCGATATAAAGCAACGTGGCCCGTTTGCTCAGGAAACTGAAACTGGAGTCATGTGCGCCGGAGAGACTGAATGCATTACGCGGAAATTACCGGATGGGGAAAATGTGTCCCCCCTGCTGTTCTCAGCAATGATGACCTGGCTACCTTCATGGATACTTCCGATGAATGGATAACCAGTAGGACCGGTATCAAGGAACGCCGCATCTGCCATTGTAATTTCTCCGATATGGCGCTGGTCTCCGCGCGACAAGCGCTGGCAGCTGCCAATCTTCAGCCTGAAGAACTTGACCTGATCTTGCTTGGCAGCCTGACTAACGACAGCCTCTGCCCAAATACTGCATCAATCGTGGCTGATGCCCTCGGAGCACGAAATGCTGCGGCCATCGATGTGAATTCTGCCTGTACTGGTTTTCTTTATGGATTGCATATTGGCACAAATCTCATCCGAACCGGTGCTCACAAGAAAGTTCTGGTTATTGGCGGAGAATTCATTTCCCATTACATGAACTGGAGTCGTCGCGACGTGGCGGTCCTGTTTGGTGATGCCTGTGGTGCCGTGGTAATCGAGCAGTCCGACAAAGAATGTGGGCTACTCGCCGCGCGAATTGGCTGTGAGGCCGACGCCAAATACGCCATCCAGATTACCAATCTCGGTTCTGCGTATTCGCGTCTGAGCGATGAATTTCTCTACATCGGATGGAATTTCGAAGGTCAGGAGGTCTTCAAACGAGCGGTAAAAGCCATGGCCCAGGGCTGTGAGGATGTGCTTAAAGAGACAGGACTGACTGTTGAAGACATCAGTCTCGTCGTGCCACATCAGGCCAACAAACGTATTCTCGATGCACTCGCAAAAAGGGTCGGAATCCCCGACGACAAGGTATTTGTGAATGTTCATAAGTATGGCAATACTTCCGCTGGCACGATACCTGTAGCACTCGCCGAAGCGTTGGAAGAAGGCCGAGTCAAACCAGGCGATTTCCTGCTGACAGCATCTTTCGGGGCCGGCCTCACCTGGGGTGCAGGAGTAATTAAATGGGGAGACCGCGTCACACCTCTCAGCCTCAGTGATGCCACTCTCCCTCCTTGCGACCAAACTGCACTGGAAATTCTTGCCCCTCACATAGAGCGCTATGCCAACCGGGAACAATCTGGCTAGGATCGAGCATCTGATCGCTCATTTTCCGGCACAACGACCGTAATCCGGCGTAAACTACACCGCTGAGTGCTGGACAATCGCCAGCACTGTGGATACCTTTGACAGGGCTAACAAGCTTGGGATCCCCCCCAATCAATAAGAACACACAAGCAAGCCAAGTCATTGAGTATGTCTAATCAGCTTTTCCAGCTAGTTATATGTGCGGGAGTTTTAAAATGATAAGAAAAATCCTGTCTTCCCTCGTTCTGATCTCTTCTCTGGTAGCAATGATGCTGCCGATCGGCGTTTCAGCACAGGGCAGCAATATTGAACCTGCCGAGCCTTACAAGGTCGGCACCTTTGCAGTGAACTACGAACAATTTGTTGGCCTCGTCATGCGCGACGATAGCCTTATTGTGGATCTGGCAGCAGCCAACCGTGCGCTTGAGCTCATGCCACAGTACGCTCCTGTCAATATGCCCAACGAGATGCTGGGCCTGATCGAGCAGTACGATTACGGTTTGAAATATCGCGTTTATGAAATCGTCAACTGGCTGGTCGCAGATGGCCTGCTCAGCGGCAACAACCGCCCCTCATACATTCATGAGGTAGAAGACGTCGACATTCGCGCACCGATTCAATATCCAAGCAAGATCATGAATGCAGCCGTCAATTTCTATACGCATGCTTGCGAGGGATGCAACGATGATGAGCTGGCTCGCCGTACCCAGGAGCGCCGCGAAAATCGAGGCGTTCCCTATCTGTTCCTCAAGCCTACTCGCGGTGCTGTCATTGGCGATGGCGAAGATGTCATCATGCCTTATGGCCGCGATGAGATTGAATACGAGGTAGAAATGGCAATCGTGTTTGGTCGCTCAGGCAAGTACATCTCGGCTACGCGAGCCTACGATCACGTCTTCGGATACATGGTAGCAATGGATATCTCTGATCGCGGCGGCCGTCCACCAGGTGGATACGGTGTTCGCTCAGACTGGTTTGTAGGCAAGGGCCACGATACCTTTGCACCACACGGTCCCTGGATCGTTCCCAAAGAATTCTATGGCGATCCAATGGAACGTTTACATCAGATTACCGTTGTCGATGGGGTAACCGTTCAGGAAGCTCGTGCGGGCGACATGATTCACAATATTCCTGAGCTAATTGAGTACGCCTCCTCGCTCATCACAATATTCCCAGGTGATGTCTTGCAAAGTGGTACCTCCGGTGGAACAGGTGCTGGACGCGTTGAGCGTGCAACAGGATCAGGCTACCTGATCGATGGTGAAACAATCAGTGCCAGCATTGAAGGAATCGGCACGCTGACTCATCGCGTGGTTCGTGAGCAAAGCATTCCTTCGGATCTCTCTGGATCGCAGCTCACACCAACTCGAGAGTACCGTAATTGATTGATACGCTGTCAGTTGTCAAACTGGCAGTGTTGCAAGCACTCTTTGAAAGAAAAGCGTCGGTCAGTGCAATCTGACTGGCGCTTTTTTTTATAATTAACCTGTAACAAAGTAAGTTCACTACTTTAGTCGTCTTTACAAAACTGCCGAGGTACGGATTGTCTCTTAAATTTATTTTCTGGGCCACGTGCGTTGCAGCGCTCATCTCATTCTGGTGGCACAGCGATCGCATCAAGGCAATTGCGCTCCAGAAAATCGCCCACGCCTGTCGTCAACAAGGCTTGCAGCTTCTCGATCAAACCATGGTTTTAAGCGGGCTGTGGCCAGCTCGTGATGCAGAGGGAAAACTGACCCTCCGTCGTCGCTATCGATTTGAATTTTCGTCTACAGGAAGCAAGCGCTACAGCGGAGAACTTACCCTGATCGGAAGCCAGATCGATGCGCTGGAACTGGACCCTCACATTCTCCCTGAAGATGAGCAACCCCAACGCTTCAACTAGTTAAGCTAAGCTCGGCCATCATCCTGCGATAGTTCTGCGTAGTGCTGGATAGTAAAGCAGCAATGCGAATGCGCGTGCCAGAACATAAGCTATCATTGCCAGCCACAAACCTTGCTCGGCGAAAGCCGGCACCAGAATCGCGGCCAGCAACAAGAAACATAACAGTGACAACATGGCGGCATTGCGCATTGATCGCGTCGCAGACACACCTATAAAAACCCCGTCTAACTGAAAAGCGGCAAAGGACAAGAGCACATACAAAGCAGCGAGCCAACTCATGTTGTGGGCTGCCTGTACCACAGGATCAATATCTGTAAGCAACCCAAGCAAGCCCTCTCCTCCTATGAGTATCAGCGCGGCAAGAATAATCGCCGACCCAAACGCCAGGATTGACGATCGACGAACTGCCAATTCAAAACGCACGAGATCCTTGGACCCTTTGGCCGCACCGACCAGCGATTCAACAACAAATGCGTAACCATCGAGAAAGAAAGCGGAAAAAGAAATCAGTTGCAGTAACAAATGATTGGCTGCGAGAACTGTATCGCCGAAGCGCGCACTTTGATTGACGAAGAATGCAAAGGAAAACACGAGTAGCAGAGTGCGCAACATGATGTTCACGTTTGCTGTCAGCGTTGCTCTGATTGCAGTCCGGTCCAGAATTCTCGACCAGGGCCAGAATCCGATACCAGCCCCCCTCTCCTTGGCCAGATCACCACATACAAGCCACACGCCAAATCCTGCTGCACACCATTCAGCGATCACTGTGCCAAGCGCAATACCACTGGCGCCCATCGCTAGCAAGCCGGCGAAAACGATATCAAGGACAATATTTAAACCATTCAGGAAAAGCTGAAGCACCAGAAGTTGACGACTCTTTCCGAGGCCAACAAGAATCCCGGTAAACGCAAAGCCGGACAGTGTGGCCGGTGCTCCCCAGATGCGAATGGAAAAATACTCTTGCGCAACAGATTCCACTGCCGCGCTACCATCAAGCAACGCAAAGGCGATCCACGCGATGACTCCCTGCAGGATGAGGAGTAACACGCCAAAGCAAACTGCCAGCAATAATGACCTGCCCAGCACTGCCCGCACTTCCGCGCCGTCTCCGGCGCCATGGGCCTGAGCCGCGAACCCGGTCGTCCCCATGCGCAGAAAACCGAAACTCCAGTAAACAAACGAAAAGATCAGGCTCCCGAATGCTATTGCTCCCAGATCAGAGACGGCTCCAAAATTTCCGATTACTGCGGTATCAACCAACCCCAATAACGGTACGGCCGCATTGGCCAGGATGATGGGCCAGGCGCGTTGAATGAGAAAGGGATAGCTGATGGGGTTTGATGTGGACATGGCGCAAGCATTCTATCGTTTAACACACCGAAATACCGCGATCGTCAGTTGCAGTTTTGAATTCGAACCATGCCTCACAATGGCCGCACACAGATCATCACAAGCAAACCGATAGTAGTAGGCGGCAGGAGCTTGTTGAGCCGAACCATTCAACACACCCGGAATAGCTTCACGGACGGGAACCAAGAGGGAGACTGGAATAGAGAGCCGTGACGCGAATGGGTGGAAATGGCTTGGCTGGAAGTGAGTTGATGTTGCGAAGACCAAGCCGCACTCCCTGGCCAGACTTTCCCTGAATGCCTCTGATTATAAGCGCCACAGCGAGTGTACCGACCAGTCAGTCCAAAGGCTCAGAGAGTACAGGGGCACTGCGTTCAATCCGGGTTCACTCAAATTTAGCGAGCCTGCCTACCCAACAGCAATGCCAAATAGTTCCTGAATTGACGTATTCCACTCTGCAAGTGTGTCGGCTCAAAATGAGAGCGCGCAGTAATAATCGATCCCTCAATAACCGCAAGTAGATGGACACTGAGTTCCTGCGCTGTGGCACTCGATACCCAACCCTGCAATTCGGCTGTCCTCGCTTGCAGTGCAGGCTCGAAAAGGAGAACAAACTTTTCTTCGAAGCGGGCGAATAATCCGCTTACGCGCTCATTCAGATCAGGATGACTATCAGCAAACTCCACGGCGACGCTGCCGAGTAAACTGCCCTGCGCCCACAACGACTCACTGCTTGCCTCCAGGAAGTCGACGAAGGCGAGAGCGCGCTCTATTGGATCTTCGAGGTCACGATAAGGGCCTGTTGCGACAGCCTTCCATGCTTTGATGGCATAGTCTTCCAGTGCAACCAGAGCCAGTTCTTCCTTGGAGCGAAAAGCATGATAAAAACTTCCTTTGGCTACCCCCGCTTTCTGGACAATCGTATCCACAGAGGTTGCACTGTAGCCTCGCCCTGTCATTAGCTCCTGGGCTGCGGAAATCACCTTTTCTCGTGCGGTCATTTTAGCCATAGCGAAGAACTATAGACCGACTAGTCAGTATAATCAAATGACGAGGTAACATACTGATTAACTTGGTGTTATCTTGCGGAGAGCAAAAATAAAATCGGCGGCCTGTGGCCGCCGACTGACTGGTCAGTACAAGGATTTCGAGTCTACTCAACCCGAATAATATGAATATCGCTGTTGTGGGTTCCGAGGTAGATACGGTCGCCACCGCCGTTGATATCGCCCCGGCCTACGATATTACCGCTTGAGTCGTCCTGAATGACCAGCGGGAAATCCGTATAGATTCGGTAGTTGTCTCTCGCATATCGCGATACCTCTAGATCGGCCACAATACTTGCAGCATGAGCCGCCGGAATGCGGACAGTGATGTCACCGCCCGATGACTCCAACTGAATTGAAGCATCTCGCCCGCCGTCGAAAGCTGCGAGTTCAGCGTCAACTCGGCCGCCGGACGTATCCGCACGAATAGGCCCACGGCTATCACGGATTGTGATGCTGCCACCTGACGTATCTGCATAGACTGAGCCATGGCTACGCTCGATAACGATATTGCCCCCGGAAGTATCAGCCTCAACGCTTTGCGCGCTTCCTTCCAGGTAGATATTCCCACCCGAGGTATCGGCGATAATCGGCCCAAGCGCCCACCCTGCGCGGATGGTCCCGCCAGAGGTATCGAGTTCGACCCTGCCGCCACCTTCACCAACGTCGATGTTTCCACCTGAGGTATCCGCAAAAATATCTCCGCCGACATTTCCGATAGTAATACTGCCACCTGACGTATCGGCACTGACATCACCGGTGACATCCGCTATTGAAATGCGTCCACCGGAAGTATTGGCTGTGACATTGCCATCAACATCATCGATTTCGATTCGGCCACCACTGGTATCGACATCGACATGGCCAACGATGCGCCCGATCTGAATCGCTCCGCCACTCGTATCGGCTCTTACAAAACCCTGCAAGTCTGGCACGATGATGTGACCCCCACCGGTGTCCAGATCCACATTGAATTGCTCGGGAACAGTAATATCGAAGCGGATATTCGATCCCCCCAACCTGAACAGGGATCTCTCGCGGTCAGCAAGCACAACGACATCATTGCCTTCTTTGCTCACATCAAGCGTGTACCCATTGGTATTGCGAATTCTCACCCGGACTTCATTTCGTCCCCAGGTCACCACTTCGATTGGCCCGGCATCGCTGTTTACGATCAATGTGCCTCCCGGGTCAACTTCGAATAGCTGATCCACATCGTCATTGCTTGCGGCCAGAACGAGGTTCGGGACGAGCAACACAGACAGCACAAGACTGATACAGCCGAGCCTGATTCTTGCTTCACTAAATAGAGTCATATCAACACCCTCTCAACTTCGCATCTGCGACGCGAAATCAATAAACAGTTGTTCCATCTGCACTTTCAAGAGCTTCAATGATCGAGCGAGCTCCAGCGCGGATGTATTCGTTACTATCGTTTTCCATCTGCTGACGGAAAACACTCAATGTCTGTGGATCACGATACTCAGCCAGTGCGTTGAATGCTTCAACGCGAACACCTTCATTCACATCTTCGGCCAGAGCATAGCGCAGTGCCTCCTGCACTGATTCTTCATGACGCAGAGTCACCAGAGCCTGAACGGCCTGATAACGTACGCCGGGATTCTCGTCATTACGCAGCACGTGAATAAGTGCCTGATAAATCTCGTCCCCCTGCGCAACAGGGCGCAACGCATCGATGGTGTCGAGACGATCGGCACTATCAATATCATCCTGCAAGGCAACTGCCATCAGCCTGTTAATTGACTGGTCGGCCACATTGCCAGTAACTCTGGCTTCCGATGCCAGAGAAAAAGAGAGATCGATCTCACCGCTCACCGTGTCATAGTGATTCACTCTGAGGCTGTAGATTTCATAGTCGTTATCGCCTATGAACTGAAAGGGTGTCGCCACCTGACGAAATGGCAAATTGTCAGACAGCATTACAGATCCGGGTTGCAGATCCGACTGCGGAGCCGAAGCGACCATCACACCGAGTGCAAAGGTCATCGCCATCGCCACTCCTTGAAAAGCCACAGCGAAGGGCCGCTGACGCAGCTCATTAAGCGCATTCACCAATGAAAATCGCCGCCGGGATTCACGCTGGAATCGTTGTCGAATTGCCCAGCGATTGCCCTGAAGGCGCTCATCCTCTATATGCGGTTGCAAGCCAATCGGCAGAGCGCTATTCAAGCGACTCTCCTGTTCGAGTAGATGACCAAGCGCATTATCATGCTCTGCTTCACGCTCAAACGACTCCCGCTCCGCTGCAGTCATTTCACCGTACAGATACTCTATAACCCGTAATTGCAGTTGTTCTGAATCAGACATAGCTAATACTCATAATGTCAGGCATATACACAAAGTCAGTGATAGTCCGCCAAGGACTCTTTCAGCTTATTGCGTGCTCTGAACAAAACGACCTTGATCGAATTTTCAGAGCAAGACATGATCTCCGCAGCTTCGCGGATCTTGAATCCTTGTTGGTTACACAAAACAAAAGCCATTCGTTCATTGTCACTCAGCCTGCCCAATGCGCGATTGATCTGGGCGTTCAATTCGTCATCGATCATCGATCGCTCCGGGGACTGGGTCTCAACATATTTCTCTTCGTGTTCATATTCGGTTTTCACCGCTGCCAGCTTCTGCCAGGTACGCTTTAGTTTGCGACGATTCGACAGGGCTGTGTTAACAACGATCTTGTGCAACCAGGTACTGAATTTGCTCTCCATCTTGAAACCGGGCAGCGCTTTGAATGCTGCCAGCACAGCGTCCTGATAAATATCATTGGCATCATCAGGTGTATGCGCGAAACCGGCAGCTACTGACAGCATTTGGCGCTCCGAACTGCGAATCAATCGCTCGAAGGCAGCAATATTGCCCGTCACAGCTGATTGAATCAGCTCATCTTCAGTTTCTTGTAGCAACCCTGCCCCCACACGACCCGGTTCTTATCTCTTGCCTAGTTAGAGTGACTTATCGGCCAAAAGGTTAACAGCAGCGAATTCGAGAAACCAAGCAGCAAAACTCCGTCATTTTCATGGGCATGCATGCCAAGCCCGCCCAGAGGCCCTGTGCGATACGGCACTAAGCAAAGCTGTGAGAGTTCGCAATGAATTCTTATTTGTAACGTTAGTTGTAACGCAGGCAAGCCTGACAGGATCAGGCAAGATGACGCAGCATGGTTCGCTCTGTGATGACAGTGATATGAATGTCCTGTCTCTTCAGCAACAAGGCTTTCTCGATTTTTCTGCCATGGGGGGTGTAGAGCCAATCACGACTGGCAAGAGTACCGATAACCAGATAATCCACTGATTTATTGACATTAGGTGACAGTTGCGCCCCTTTCAGGCGCAACATGGTCTCAACAGCGGCACGGTCACCGCTGACGAAATCACCGGTAAGGCAGAATACAGAATCTGAAAAGTCGATCGTGTCAGTGTCGTCTTCCCAAACCTCCGTCGAGGCTTCGTAACTGATTCCGGTTTGTCGAGCAGCAGTCGAAGTGACTCGATGCATGGTTTGCAGTAAATCATCACGCTCTTCTTCTGATATCACCCCGTCTTCCAGAATGACATCCAGACGCTCAACTATAACGCTGGCTGGCCAGATTTCCCGCACACTGTGGTGGCTATTCAACCAGTTGCTCAAGGCATCCACTTCACTGTCATTCAACACCCCATCAGAGGCAACACCAGTGATAAAGCCCATCAACTCATTGATCTTGTCGACTTTGCCCTGTTGATCATCCTCAGTGCGGATCAGAAAACCATTAATCAGATCGCGCATCTGACGCAGTTCATCCGGGCTCACTACGCCGTCGGCAAGAATGTCGCCAACACTCGCGAGTATCTGTTTAACTTCCTCATCATCTGCCAGAAACTGCTGTGACTGAAGCCATGCATCGAGGAACAGGAATTCCTTCTCATTGAGTTTTTGATCAGCCACCACGCCAGAGAGGATGCCGCGCAATCCATTCAGCGCCCTGCGCTTTTCTTTGCTGAAACTGAAAGCCTCCGTCAGCGGAGCGCCATCTACTTGCTTGTCGAGACTCATAGCCTAGCTGCTTTATTCTTCTTTCCTGCAATCATAATGCTTTAATGGTGGGCTGTCGAAGCGATTGGAAACTTAACGATAGCGCGAAGCCCCGCAGTCCCTGCGGTCAAGCGAGCAATGAGCAAGGCGCATATCCAGCCAGCCAGTCTTTGTTATCGCCACTTGCTGGGTTAAACTTGGCGCGCTCTCATCGCTCTCACAGATGAGTCTGACACAATGGAATAGGCCTCGCACTGCACCCAGCAGCTTGTCGGGCTCAAGCAAATGGAACGATCTGCCTAGATGAATCATACAGAAACCAGCCCACCGCTCGACGAACGCTCATTCATGGCCAAACTGCTTGCCGGTAAATATGGCCTTGCCCTCACCTATTGGGCCCTCTATTTCGTGGGCTCTGGCCTGTTTTTTGTCTTTGGCAGCCAGGCAGTCGACGCCGAGAACTGGGTCGAGTACCTGATCATTGTCGCTGCCATGCTGGCTTACACGTTTATCCTGATCGTCGGTATTCGCGCCGCCTACAAAGGCCCGCAAATGTGGAAGGTTATGTCCCGCACATCGTCTGTATTCATGATCATCAACATACTGGTTGGCATTTGTACGCTGGGCTTTATCTACTGAATCAGGGATTCGCATCCAGCATTCTCAGCCCCAACTCATCCCTGTCATTGGGCGTTGGCAAGCGCTATGACGACTCCCCCTACGACTCGGCTTGAGCTTGGGCTACACTAGCCGCGTATCAAATCAGTCGGAGAGTTCACATTGGCGGAAGTCCATCCCTCAAAATACGCGCTTGTCGTAAAAAAAGCCTGTCCGACCTGCATTCTGATTGAACCTGTCATCCGCCATCTTGCTGCATCCTGGGGAGAGGACCTGACTATTTATGTACAGGACGAGCCTGATTTCCTCGCTGATCTCCCTTCTGTAGTCGATGATTCCGCGCTGGAATTCTCGTATCGCAGCGCTATCGAGATAGTGCCCTGCCTCATTGATCAGAGCCAGGCAGGTGCGAGCGAGGACCGAGTCAGTGGCTGGGACAGGAACCAATGGCAGCAATTTACCGGTATTGACTCACTGGGGGCAGGGCTGACCGCATTCAAGCCAGGATGCGGCTCAAAAACACTCGATCCAGGCATGCAGGAACAGCTGATGCTGCGGTACGGGCAGCATCAATTCAATGCCCGAAATATCGAACTTGCAGAGAGCGAAGATGAGCTGGAAACCTGCTTCGAGCGTGGTTGGACCGACGGCCTGCCGGTTATCCCCCCGACCCCGATTCGCGTAATGCGCATGCTCAAGGACTTCGATCTGGACTACCAGGAAGTGCTTGGTTTACTGCCTCCAGACAACGTGCCATGCACGATTGAGAAAGTAGCTATCAATGCGGTAATGGCTGGCTGCAAACCCGAGTATTTTCCGGTGGTGCTCGCATCCGTCAGGGCTGCCCTGCAAGATGAATTCTGTATGCATGGCTTGTTATGTACGACCTATTTTTCCTCTCCGGTCATGATCGTAAATGGCCCAGTTGTCCGCCATATCGGTATGAACTGCGGCATCAATGCCCTTGGGCAGGGTAATCGTGCCAATGCGACGATCGGCCGCACATTGCAACTACTGGTTCGCAATGTGGGCGGAGGTAAGCCCGGTGGAATAGATCGCGCAACAATGGGAAATCCGGGCAAATATACCTATTGCTTTGCCGAAGACGAGTCGGATCCGCAATGGCCTTCGTTGGCGATGGACAGAGGCTATCACCGCAATCAGTCAGTCATCAGCCTGTTTGCCGGGGAAGGCCTGCAACCCATTCTGGACCAACTTTCGCGCACACCGGAATCCCTCAGCAAAAGCATGGCATCCAGCTTGCGCAGCGTTGCCCATGTGAAACGTTTTGGCATGGCTGACGCAATACTGGTAGTCTGTCCCGAACATCGCCGCGTTCTGCGCGATGCTGGCTGGAGCAAAGAGGACTTGCGACGCAGCCTGTATGATGAACTGATGACACCTGGCTCTGAGCTCCTGCCCGGAGTAGGCGGCATGGCTGAAGGCATGCCAGAGAAACTCAAAGACAAATTACTCAACAAGTTTCGCGATGACGGCCTGCACATTGTCAGCACTGGCGGCACAGCGGGCATGTTCTCAGCCATTATCAGTGGATGGGTTGCTTCAGGAGAACGCGGCAGCCAGATGGTTTCCCAGATAATAGACTGAATCGTTTTTAAATAATGACTATTGGAGAATGACATGAGCGGAAATGCCATCCTTCTGGATCCAACGTCTGAATTGAGCCCAGTGGCAAAGCAACTGTTGCCCAGACTCAGGACGCTGCAAGACGTCACAATCGGCTTGTTGGATATTTCCAAGCCGCGTGGCAAAGAATTTCTCGATGCGGTAGCGACATTCCTCGAGGCCCGGGGCGCCACCGTCAATCGCTACAGCAAACCTACCTTTACGAGGATTGCCCCGCGCGAACTGAATCAGCGCATTAGTAGCGAATGCGATGCCGTCATCGAAGGGCTCGCTGACTGAGGCTCTTGTACGTCGTGCAGTTTGCATGACATTCTGGATTTGGAAAGCCGTGGAGTTCCGGCTGGCTTTGTTGCATCCCGAGAGTTTATAGAGGCTGCTGAAGCGCAAGGAAACTCACTCGGCATCCACCCGGCCAGTGTATTTGTCGCCCACCCCATTCAGGATCGCAGCGATGCTGAGATGGTGGCACTTGCAGAACAATCAATCGACGAAATTCTGGCTCTGATTTTAGATTCGCAAACCGAGCCTAATGACGAAGCGTCAGGAGACGCAGACAACAAGTGACATGGAGTAAGACATGAGTAAAGAAGCAGTAATAGTCGCCACGGCAAGAACGCCAATTGGCAAAGCCTACCGCGGAGCCTTCAATGATACCGACGCACCGACACTGGGAGGTCATGCTATCGCTGCCGCTCTATCAAAAGCTGGTATTGATGCCGCAGAAGTCGACGACGTGGTGATGGGATGCGCCATGCAGCAAGGTAGCAGCGGCTACAATATCGGCCGCACCGCAGGTGTTGCTGCCGGCCTGCCGAGCTCGGTATCGGGCATGAGCATGGATCGCCAATGCGGATCGGGAATGATGGCCATAGCAACTGCCGCGAAACAGATTCTGGTAGACAACATGCCAATCGTCATTGGCGGAGGCCTGGAATCCATCAGTCTGGTTCAGAATGAGCATCGCAATACCTATCGTGCTCAAGACCCCAATGTTCTGGCCAAATCCCAACACGCCTATATCTCCATGCTGGAGACTGCCGAGATTGTCGCCAAGCGCTACAACATCAGTCGCGAGCAGCAAGACGAATACTCTTTGCAAAGTCAGCAGCGTACCGCCGCGGCACAACAGGCAGGTTTCTTCGATGATGAGATCGTGCCTCTCCCCTCCAAAATGTTGCATATCGACAAAGAGACCAAGCAGCAAAGCGTACACGAAGTCACGCTCGACAAAGACGAAGGCAATCGCCCGACCACTACACTCGAAGGGCTCAATGGTTTGAAACCCGTATTCGAAGGCGGAGTTATCACGGCTGGCAATGCTAGCCAACTCTCGGATGGGGCATCCGCGAGTGTCTTGATGGATAGCAAGCTAGCGGAACAAAAAGGATTGGAGCCACTCGGAGCCTATCGTGGTCTGGCCGTCGCGGGAGTTGATGCTGACGAGATGGGAATTGGGCCAGTTGCTGCGGTACCCAAACTCCTGAAAAGATTCAATCTGAGCACCGACGATATCGGTCTTTGGGAACTGAACGAAGCCTTCGCCGTGCAGGTAATCTATTGCCGCGACCAACTGGGTATCCCCAATGAGCTGCTAAATGTGAATGGCGGCGCCATTTCAATAGGCCACCCTTATGGGATGAGCGGCGCGCGTATGGTGGGACATGCGCTGATTGAGGGCAAGCGACGCGGTGCCAAGTATGTTGTCTGCACTATGTGTATCGGTGGCGGAATGGGTGCTGCTGGATTGTTCGAAGTATTCTAACGTCTCCTGCACCTTTACTCTTAGCTAATCGGGGTCGGATCGCACCGGCCCCCGATTCGCTTTCTTCCCTGCATTTTTTTTCTTTTCCTGCATGCGCTTTTCTTTTTGCGTCCTTCCCGGCCTGGTTGCTACACGCTGTTTGGTGGGTGTTGCTGCTTGCGCGATAAGGCTATTCAGTCTCTCCAATGCATCCTCGCGATTCCGCTCCTGACTGCGAAATCTTTGCGCTTTAATCACCAGACAACCTTTGCTGTTGAGTCGCCGATCCTGACTGGCAAGGAGTTTGTCTTTCAGTGCTTGTGGCAGAGTGGAACGGGCAATATCGAAACGCAGCTCAATAGCAGTTGCTACCTTATTGACATTTTGTCCGCCCGGCCCGCTGGACCGAATTGCGCTCCATTCGATGGCATCTGATGCCAGGGATATATAGCTCATATTTTTCACTCAGGCCTGCTTCCCGGTATCGTGATTTTACAACGCAAACTGCCTACCTCATTGGCACTATCACGCTGCGATGGTACAGCGCGAAAACGGGCTGGATTTCTTGATATGCCTGCCGGACTGGGTTAATGTCAGCTTCAGCTTAGCGATCCAATAGCAGTGACGGAATAAGCAATTATTTTAATAAGTTAGCTTCTATACAGAACAACGAAAACAAAGAATCGGCCTATGAAATCTCTACTACCTGCGCTTAAAACTACCCTATTCACTCTTTCTCTGCTTCTGGGAACTCAACTCAAAGCGCAAGCGCAGGAACCTGTTCGAATTGCGTTCATCGACCCGCTAACGGGCGCATTCGCATCGATCGGCACAAGCGGCCTGACACAGCTGCAATTTGCTGCAGATTATTTTTACAATTCGAAAGGCGGCATATTGGGCGGCCGCCAAATTGAGATTGTACCGTTCGACAACAAACAAAGCCCAACCGAAACACAGATTCAGTTTCGCCGGGTTATCAGTGAAGGAATCCGCATCATCTTTCAGGGCAATAGCTCAGCCGTCGCCAACACCCTCAATGATGCAGTAACACGCCACAACCGGCGGAATCCCGGTGCAGAAATCCTGCACATGAACTACTCAGCGGTTGATCCGATTCTCACCAATGAAGAGTGCAGCTTTTGGCACTTTCGTTTTGATTCGCACGCGATCATGAAGCTCGACGTGCTGACAGATTTTATCGCTGACCAACCCGACATCAAGAATTTGTACGTTATTGGGCAGGACTATTCGTTTGGTCATGTTGTTGCTGAGACTACCGAGCGAATGCTGTCCGAGAAACGCCCTGATATCAATATCGTCGGTAATGAATTTCATCCAATCGGACAGGTCAAGGATTTCACCCCATATGTGACCAAAATTGGTTCTTCCGGAGCCGATGCCGTTTTGACTGGCAATTTTGGGGCAGACATGGTGTCTCTCGCTCGCTCCATTATTGACTCCGGTCTGGATATACCGATTTACACTTTCTACGCTGCATTTGATGGCATCACTGCAACACTGGGTGAAGACGGCAAAGACCTGATTCATCTGGTTCACAATGAAGCTTCCAATCCCTACACCTCACAGGTTCGCATCGATTTCAATCGCGCCTTCAAAGCTGCCTATCCTGATCGTGATGTGACACAGCCGCGCATCATTAATGGCTTGCAGATGTTGGTCAACGCTATGGAAGCAACCCAAAGTACTGACCCTTATGATATTGCTTTGGCCATGGAAGATATGCGCTATACCACCATGACTAACGATGAAGCGTGGATGCGTCCTGATGATCATCAGCTCATACAATCACTGCACATTTCGGTTCACACCGACGAAGGAATAATGTTCGATGCAGACAACTCCGGTTTCGGACTGCGAACGATTCACAGCGTTGCTCCAGAAGACACCATCATGGAACACAGTTGCCAGATGCGTCGCCCCCGCCGTTAGTTAGAATGCATGTGCTAGCAAGACAGGAAGTCAGCGAGACAACATGATTGAAGTTTTAGTTTTTGCCACCCTTAACGGCCTGGTTACCGGCCTGTTACTCTTCATGCTGGCCAGTGGCCTTACACTGATCTTCAGCATGATGGGTGTTCTCAATTTCGCCCATGCCAGCTTTTACATGCTCGGCGCTTACTTTGCCTATTCCATTAGCTTGCATCTGGGGTTCTGGACAGGGCTTCTGGTCGCCCCGCTCGTCGTTGGCTTTCTGGGTGCACTCGTTGAGCGCTACGGATTGCGAAAAGTCCACCAATCAGGACATGTCGCTGAGCTGGTTTTTACCTTCGGGCTCGCGTTTCTGATCGAAGAAGCCGTACAATTTTTTTGGGGCCCTGACACCAAGAATTACCAGTCGCCCGACATTCTCGATTTTCCGTTGTTCATACTATTCGGTCAGGAATTCTCCGCATATCGCGGCTTTATGATTGCGATATCGGTCGGCATTTTTATTGGCCTGTACTATGTTTTAACCCGCAGCCGCATCGG
>JASBUV010000262.1 GCA_030147705.1 Gammaproteobacteria bacterium | reverse complement strand
ACGATTATAGACTTCGGCGTTCACGCGATCGGCTGGCGCCAACAATACCGCGCCTCCCTGCTCCACATAATCATTGATCGCCTGAAACTGGCTGCTATTCAGATCGCCTACATTAAGCAGCACTGCCACATCGTTCTGACGTAGCGCAGCAGCGGTGAGATTGGCAGGCTCGATCGACTGCACCTCAAAAGGTGACTGCCCCGGTGCGCTAAGTGCCAAGCCGAACCAATGGCCCTCATCATCAAACCAGTCGCTTGAGGCCTCGCCGTTCACGAGCAACACCCGGATCTTGGGCAAGACATCCACCGTAAAGAAATAGCTGTTATCTGTATCAAAGCTGTCACCGTTCACCCTGACCTCGCCAGTATAGGCGCCCTGGTCTGCGAACGTTGCGTTGAACGTCACGACAGCCTCAGAGCGATCAGTCAGGTCGACACTTTGTCGGTCCACTATCTCGCCATTGAGACTTAAAGTGACCTCACCGCGACTCACATGCTGCGACCCCGCGGATCGTACACGCGCGAGGATACTTTGCTCCTCACCATCTTCGAGTAGTTGTTCTGGCGAACGCACATCGCTGAGCACCAGATTACTGCTGGACGCAGTGCCCACATCAATGGTGTTAAACGCAACACCCGGTGCGAGCTTGAACGGCTCCTCATCGGCCGGGAGACCAGCCTGCTGGAAATCGGAAATAAGATAGATTGCTCGATTGTCGAAACGTGACTCAGCCAATAATTGATCTGCCAATCGCAGATTCGGCAAATAACGCGTGGCCCCGAAGCCCGGTTCTTCAAGGCTCTCAATCAGGCTGCTAACGGCGTCAAGATCAGTATTGAATTCACGTACGAGCGGAGCGCCTTCGGCGAAACCAATCAGCGCCACTTCATCTCCTGCACTTCTTTCGCGGACGATGTCCAGAGCCTCTTCTTTGGCCCGCTCAAACGTATCGCCGTAGTGCATACTCATCGACAGATCGAGAAGAATCACCGCAGATTGCGGGTCAGCATCCATGAGTCTCGCCACAGACTGATCGATCAGAGGCCGGGCGAAGGCAATTACCAACAGAGCAATCACTGCAGAACGAAGCAGTAGCAGCAGAATCTGTTGCAGTTGTTGGAAAAGAATGAGCTTCTTCGACGTCTTCTTCAGGAAGCGAATTGTACTGAACATCAACTTCGGCGGTTTTTCCCGGCGAATAAGATGAATCGCGACAGGAATCGCAGCAGCGAGTAAGCCAAGCAAGAACAGTGGCGTCAGAAACACCATGCTATTTATTCCTCATTCCTGAAACCGGACATAACATCATCAGAAGCTCTTCGCCCTCTTGGTCATATAGGAAGACAAGGCCTGATCGAGAGGCTCTGCTGTATTCAACAGGCAGTAATCCACACCACTGCTCTGGCACTGTTTTTTGCAAAAGCCAAGAAACTCATTGAGGTTTTCCAGATAGGAATTCCGGATCGCCGCCGGTGAGGTGATGAACGTTTCGTTATTTTCCATATCAATGAATTCAGACGCTTCATTAAACGGGAAGGTCAGCTCATCGGCATCCATGACCTGAAAGGCAATCACGTCGTTACCCATGGCGCGAAGGTTTTTTAGTGTATTGATCACACGCTCTTCGTCATCGAGCAAGTCGCTGATCAGAATGACGATGCTCTTCTTGCTCAACGAAGCAGCCAGATCCGTGAGCGGTTTCACGACATCCGTCTTGTTGCCAGCCTGCACTGTCGACAAGGTGCGCAGAATGCGCATCAAGTGCGGCTGCCTGCACCGGGCGGGAATGAAATTCCGGACCTCGTCATCAAAGGTAATCAAACCTACAGCATCGCGTTGACGCATGACAAAATAAGCCAACGCTGACGCCAGCGTTACGCCGTAACTCAGCTTGCTCATGCTTCCAGAACTGTATTGCATCGACGCACTGGTATCCAAAAGGATGACACAGCGCACATTGGTCTCGTCCTCGTACTGCTTGATATAGAACTTGTCGCTTCGCGCATAGAGCTTCCAGTCCACATGACGCATGTCGTCACCACGATGGTAGTGACGATAGTCATTGAACTCGACACTGAATCCACGGTGAGGACTCTTGTGCAAACCGGACAGAAAGCCCTCGACGACAACGCGTGCACGTAACTCCAGGTTGTCCAACCCGGTGAGTACTGACGGATCGAGGAAATTTAGCGACTCGGACATCAGATTTTAAATATCCGACGCCGGCGCCGGAACTGCTTCCAGCAACAGACGAATCACTTCATCTGTAGTGACCCGCTCTGCTTCTGCATGGAAGTTGAGCAGGATTCTGTGGCGCAGGACCGATGGCGCCAGAGCGCGGACATCATTGAACGAGACGTTATAGCGACCATGCAACAGCGCTCGCACCTTACCTGCGAGAATCAGATTCTGCGATGCACGAATACCAGCTCCCCAGCTAACCCAGTCTTTCACAAATTGTGGCGCCGATGGGGATTGGGGACGCGACGCATGCACGAGCCGGACTGCATACTGGATGACAGCTTCCGCCGCCGGTACCTGCCGTGCAATGCGCTGAAACTCGAGAATATCTTCACCACTGAGCGGGTGAGCAAGTGCACGATCGTGTGTCTGGGTTGTCGTGCTTACCACAGTGACCTCATCCTCTTCAGACAAATAACCCAGTTCTATCTTGAACATAAAGCGGTCGAGCTGTGCTTCAGGCAAGGGATAAGTCCCCTCGAGCTCGATCGGGTTTTGGGTCGCAAGTACGAAGAAGGGCTTGGCCATCGGGTGAGTCACCCCGCCGGCTGTAACCTGTCTCTCTTCCATCGCTTCCAGCAACGAAGACTGGGTTTTGGGAGGTGTACGGTTAATTTCGTCTGCGAGCAGAATATTGGTGAAGATAGGTCCCTTGACGAATTTGAGCTGGCGACTGCCGCCGCTCTCTTCCACAACTTCGGCTCCCACAACATCCGCCGGCATCAGATCCGGGGTGAACTGAATGCGCGAGAAATCGACTTGCAAAATATCAGCAACCGTCTTGATCAATAGTGTTTTTGCGAGCCCGGGCACACCGGTCACCAGTACGTGACCACCACCGAACAAGGCAATCAACAGCTCATCGATAATTTCACTCTGACCGATGATGACTTTTTTGATTTCCGCAACAATCTGATCCCGGCCATCTTGCATACGCTTGACCAGCGCCAGATCGTCCTGGCTTTCCAATTCAACGACTTCTTCTGTTTCTGTCATATCGGTGTTCCCGTCAATCAGTGACTAAATGCATACATGAGAAAATTAATGCCAATCTTGTAGGCTTCATTCGTATAGCGAGTCGGGTAGCCTGCATAGAAGGTATGCTCCCAACCATCGCCAAGATCCGTATTGTAATTCGCAACCATCATAACCCGCCCATCATCATCGAGAATGGCGTACACCTCGGGCGGATAACTCGGGTCGTCGATATTCATGAAGCCGCCGAAATCCCAGGTCACCATGCGGCCTGGCACTTGCGCCAACTCATCGATATCGAAAAAGATATGGAAAATCTCGTGACTCGTGTCCAGCTTCACTATCTCACGTTCCGGGAAAATCTTGCCTATCTCCATGAACATGTCATCGAGATGCGGTTGCCCCCAGAAATCGTCAACCATCACAAAGCCGCCGCGGAACATGAATTCCCGCAATGCCTCTATTTCTTCCGGTGAGAAATTCGGACCGCTGTAAGAAGATCCAATAGGCACCCGCTTCCAGTTCATGTACAGAAAGATATGCTCGAACAGCTTCGGGTCTGTCAGCTGCACATAGGCATGATTGCGCGGGTTGGTATCGATATTGGTGTAGCGTTGTACGCCGCGCAGAAAATTCTCATCAGAATCCGGATAGTCTGTATCCCACCAGCCTCCTCGCCGCCCGAATCCATAACCACCACGACCGCCGCCGTGATTGGTGTACTGACCGCGTAACCAGGTGAACTCGGTAATATCCGTACCATAGATCGACAAATCCTCATTGCTTAGCTGCGGCATTACCTGCCCGCTAGCTACTTGAGCAGCGTACAGCAATGCGGCGATCAAGGACTTGTGAAAAACAGTGAAGCGCACTAGTTTGCGGCCCCCTCTACGGATTCCAGTAACACCTGCTGTGCCCGGCGATAACTCGGTGCAATTTCCAGTGCATACAACACGCTCTGACGCGCCTCTGATAACTGACCATTGGCGAGATAGGCCTGGGCAAGATCTGTCTGCGCTTCGACCGGATCATTGATATCCAGTTGCAGCAGCACTTCGTATTCAGTCACTGCCAATTCTGTATTGCCAGTGGTCTCTGCGTAGCGCGCTTTGAGTTGATGGACATCAGAGCGATAGGGATCCACTTGCAGGGCCCGGTCGATGTAGTACTCAGCCCGATCAAGTTCACCGTTCTGCAGAGCATTCTCGGCCAGTATCATCGCGGAATCGTAGTCATGCTGCAGATTCTCCAGCAGGATCTCCAGCCAGCGCAGCCGCTCGGACTCATTGCCCTCTGCCTGATAAATTTGTGCCATTACCAGAGGCGGGCTTGGATAACCCGTATAGGAAGGGAGCAAGTCATAGGCTGTCTGCAGTGACTGTCTGGCAGCCAGATAGTCTTCCTCCTTGAACAGCACGATACCCAATTGCAG
>JASBUV010000261.1 GCA_030147705.1 Gammaproteobacteria bacterium | reverse complement strand
ACCCACACGATCAAGCAGTTGCTCGATAAAACGGCAGCGGCCTACGAGGACATGACGGCGGTGATGGCCAAGCTGACGCGGGCAGTGCGTTCTGGCGAGGCGCTTGATCTTCGTGCTATCGAGCCGCCCATGAACAAATTGTTGGACTCGGCCGTCGCCAACCCCCAGGCATTGATCTGGTTGCTGAATACCGAAAACAAACCACGCCACGAATCGAGTTACTGTGTCAGAGCGGCGATCTGGGCAGCGATGCTGGCCCGACAGTTCGGGCTGACTCGTGGCGATATGTCGACACTGTTCTTCGGTACACTGTTGTGCGATGTCGGTATTCATCTGCTTCCCGAGCGTCTCACTGACAAGCGTGGCAAGTTCCGCAAGAAAGAGTACATGGCGTATCGCAAGCACGTGGACTTCAGTGAAGAGCTGCTCACTGTTTACGAACAGGCGAATGAGAAGGTCATGCGCATAGTACGCGCCCATCACGAACGGCATGATGGCCGGGGATTCCCGAAAGGGCTGAAAGGCGACAAGATTCCTGCGTTGGCCCGCTTTGCCAGTATCGCTTACAGTTTCGAGCGCTTGCTGTGCAGCTCCCAGACGCACAAGCGCGTGTCGCCTGCCAAGGCGCTCACCAAACTCTATCGTCAGCGCAATCTCAAATTCCCGGAGCAAATGGTGTTCGAGTTTATTCAGTTGCTCGGCACTTATCCGGTGGGCTCTCTCGTGCATCTGTCTAGCAATGAAATCGGATTGGTGTTAGAGCAAATCGAAAACGAACGGCTGGCGCCCCGGATAGCCATAATCGGTACCGATCGGGAACTGCACCCGGTGAATCAGAAAGCGAAGATACTCAGTCTTGCCGAGCAGAAAGATTCGCTGACTGCGCGCAAGATTGTCAGCAGCATCAATCCGCGAGATCTGGAGATCGATCTGGAAAACTATCGCTTCCGCTTTGTCGGTACACGTATCGCGCTAGGTGCACTGCAGTTCAGAATCTGAATAGCCAATGTAGCGATTGACAAACACCCAGCCGTAGTCAGAAATCACCGCAAAGAGATTGCAACACCGCCATTGCGGCCAGTGGTGCGGTTTCGGTGCGCAGCACCCGTGGCCCCATGACCACATGTTGAAAGTCCGCCTGTTGTGCCAGCGAAATTTCCGCTGTCGAAAATCCGCCTTCAGGGCCGCTGAGCAAAACAATCTCACTGGTCAGAGAGAGTTCTTTGAAGCGCTTGCCGCCTTCCGGGTCCAGTATGAGCTTGCAATCTCCGCCTTGGCCTGACACCCAGTCGCTGAGTGGCTGCGGGGCAGTGATGTCCGGTACGGACAGCCGGCCCGATTGCTCACAGGCGTTGATGGCAACCTGCCGCCAGTGCCTGAGTTTGTTCTCCAGCCGGTTCTGCTGTTTGAACTTCACTTCGCCGAATTCGCAGTACAGCGGCGCGATGCTGGTGACACCCAGCTCTGTCGCTTTCTGGATGACGAAGTCCATTCGTTCGCCGCGCGAGAGGCCCACGCCGAGGTGCAGAGTGAGTTTGTCCGGTACTACTGCGCGCGTCTGCTCGCCGACCAATACCGACACCTGTTTCCTGGCAACTGCATCAAGCGTGGCCGAAAATTCGCCGTCGAGTCCATTGAAGAGTAATACCGCGTCACCCGTCTTGAGTCTCAAGACAGTTGAGAGATAGTGTGCGGCTTCCTGGGGGAGGGTAAGAGAGCTACCAGGTTGCAGACTGGCTTCGACATACAACCTGGAGATTCTCATTTTCTATCCTGTAACTTCTTTTTTGTAACTTCTATCTTGTGACTACTTTCCTGCGATTACTTCCCTGTGACTACTGAGCTGCATCCCAGGACTTGCGTTTCGAAAACTGTGCCTCGAGCTTGCAGGGCTCCGCATCAATGCCTTGTCAGGCGCCTGCTAGCGACGCTCGGACAAGGAGAGATTATTCCAGATTTCAGTCACGGTTTTCGAGACATTCATGGAATAAAAATGCAGGCCCGGTGCGCCACCTTCTAGCAGATCATCACACAGTTCGGTCACGACATCGACGCCGAAAGTGCGCAGCGCTTCGCTATCGTTACCGAAGTCTTCCAGCCGTCTGGCCAACCACTGCGGAATCTCAGCGCCGCAGTTTTTACTGAAGCGTGCCAGACTCTCATAGTTGGTAATTGGCATAATGCCGGGCACGATGGGGATTGTGATGCCCTGATCGGCACAGTAATCCACAAACCGAAAATATGCATCCGGATTGTAGAAATACTGGGTAATCGCTGAGCTGGCACCGGCGTCTACCTTCTGTTTGAAGAAGGCGACATCCTGCGCGTAGCTCTTGGCTTCGGGATGTATCTCGGGATAACAGGCCACATCGATATGAAAATGATCGCCCGTTTCCTTGCGTACAAATTCCACCAGCTCGTTGGCATAGCGATGATGTACACGCGAGCCACCGCCCGATGGCATGTCGCCACGCAGGGCGACAAGTCGCGTAGCACCGGCTTCCTTGTACTCATTCAGCAGTTCACGCACTTCGTCTTCAGAGGTTCCGCCGAAGGACAAGTGCGGCGCCATGTTGGAGCCTTCCTTGAGATACTTGATCACCAAATCACGCGTGCCTTGTTTGGTGGAACCACCGGCACCGTAAGTCAGCGAGAAGAAGTCAGGCCCTAACTTGGCGAGTTTTGCATGCGCCACATCCAGTTTGGCAATGCCCTCCTCAGTGCGAGGAGGGAAGAACTCAAAACTGAAATGACGCTGTGAAGTTGAATCCATTTCTTTATTCCTGTCAGGGGACATTGTTAACTTAGTAACTTAAGGTGCGGATTAAGCTCATTTCGCGAGCGGCCAACTTCCTTAAGTTACCAAGTTCACAGCGTCCCCTTGTTCCTAGTACTTATAGCTGTCGGTCTTGAACGGACCTTGCAGCGGAACACCGATGTAGTCGGCCTGATCCTGTGTGAGTTTGGTCAGCACGCCACCGAAGCCCTGTACCATAAGCGCAGCGACTTCCTCGTCCAGCTGCTTGGGCAGTACTTCAACCGTGATGCTGGTCTTTTTGAAATCCTCAGACAGATCGGCAAACTTACGCTCATACAGATACATTTGTGCCAGCACCTGATTTGAGAACGAACCGTCCATTACGCGTGAGGGGTGACCAGTTGCATTACCGAGATTGATCAGGCGGCCTTCAGACAGCAGGATCAGATAGTCATCCTTGTTGTCCTTGCCGTTGCGAAAAATCTGATGAACCTGTGGCTTGACCTCAACCCACTCCCAGTTCTCGCGCATGAATTTGGTGTCGATCTCGTTGTCGAAGTGACCGATATTACAGATTACCGCGCCTTTCTTGGCGGCTTGCAACATGTACTTGTCGCACACATTCACGTTACCGGTAGTGGTCACAATCAAATCCTGCTGTCCGACTACGGCGGTGTTAATGCCGTCGAGCGAGCCTTTGTTTACGCCATCGATGTAAGGAGAGACAACTTCGAAGCCGTCCATACAGGCCTGCATTGCACAGATCGGATCGATCTCGGCAACTTTCACGATCATGCCTTCCTGACGCAGACTCTGAGCCGAGCCCTTGCCCACATCGCCGTAGCCAATTACCAGCGCCTTGCGGCCGCTCAACAACATATCAGTACCACGCTTGATACCGTCGTTGAGGCTGTGGCGACAGCCATACTTGTTGTCGTTCTTGGATTTGGTGACCGAGTCGTTGACGTTGATGGCAGGCACTTTCAACGTGCCTTTCTTCATCATTTCCAACAGGCGATGCACACCCGTGGTGGTTTCTTCGGTAATGCCGTGCACGTTCTCGAGAACCTGCGGGTACTTGTTATGCACCATGGCAGTCAGGTCGCCGCCATCGTCCAGGATCATGTTGGCATCCCATGGCTTGCCGTCTTTCAGAATGGTTTGCTCGATACACCACTCCGCTTCTTCTTCGGTCTGGCCTTTCCAGGCATACACCGCAACGCCAGAAGCAGCGATACAAGCCGCCGCGTGATCCTGGGTTGAGAAGATGTTACAGGATGACCAGCGTACTTCTGCGCCGAGTGCGCACAAGGTCTCGATCAGCACCGCAGTCTGTACGGTCATGTGAATACAGCCGAGGATCTTTGCGCCGGCAAGCGGCTTCTCATCAGCATACTTGGTGCGCAGCGCCATCAGTGCTGGCATCTCTGCTTCTGCCAGGGTGATTTCACGGCGGCCAAAATCTGCGAGTGAGATGTCGGCAACTTTATAGTCTTGTGCATTTTGCACAGAGAGATCGTTCATTTGGAATCTCCAGTAATCAGTGAATTCGTTTAGATGCCAGCTGCGCTCTTGAGCGTGTCGGCCTTGTCGGTTTTCTCCCAGCTGAATTCGGCGTCATCGCGACCGAAGTGACCATAGGCAGCCGTTTTACGGTAAACCGGCTTGAGCAGGTCCAGCATGGCGATCAGGCCTTTCGGGCGCAGTTCGAAATGCTCACGCACCAGATCAGTAATCTTGGCGTTGGCGATTTTGCCAGTGCCGAAAGTGTCGACGCTGATCGACGTCGGTTCTGCCACGCCGATGGCGTAGGACAGCTGCACTTCGCAGCGCTCGGCGATGCCAGCGGCAACGATGTTCTTGGCGATATAACGCGCAAGATAGGCTGCCGAACGGTCGACTTTCGAAGGGTCTTTTCCGGAGAAGGCACCACCACCGTGACGCGCCATGCCGCCGTAGGTATCGACGATAATCTTGCGCCCGGTAAGACCGCAGTCACCCTGTGGGCCGCCGATCACGAAGCGACCGGTTGGGTTGATGAAATACTTGGTATTGCTGTCGATCCACTCTTCAGGAAGAACCGGCTTGATGATTTCCTGCAGTACCGCTTCGCGCAGATCTTTCAGGCTGATCGAATCGCGGTG
>JASBUV010000258.1 GCA_030147705.1 Gammaproteobacteria bacterium | reverse complement strand
ATTGATCAGATGCAGCTGTTCCAGATTTTGAATATCGGCCCACACCTGCTCTGTGCGCCAATGCAGGGAGTTTCGCGGCGTCAGTAATCGTCCTTCGCTAAACAGGTAGATCTGGTCGTCTTCCAGGAGTTCATTCGCATTCAGTATGAAAGTCATTGCGCTTCGCTGGCCTGTCAGGTGTCTGTGGCGACTTTGTCGAGATCGAGCCACAGACATCCTTTGGAACTCGACTTGGCCAGAGCTTCGAGCCGTGACTGATGTGCCGCCAGTTCTTCATCACTGGCCTTGATTACTGGAAGTGGTGCCCTGTTCGGGTCCAGCGCTCGCACGCTTTGTTGATTATGCTGGTCGTCGTCATCGTCTGCGCGAAGTGACAGACTGGACTGACCGCTGGTCATTATCAGATATACATCAGCCAAAATTTCCGCATCGAGCAAGGCGCCGTGCAGATCACGCTGTGTATTGTCGACGCCGTAGCGTTTGCATAAAGCGTCAAGATTGTTGCGCTGGCCAGGATGTTTCTCCCTTGCCAGCACCAGACTATCGAGTACCGTACATATTTCGCTCATGCTACTCACGCTGGAAGCGTTGAGGCGCAATTCAGCGTCCAGAAAACCGATATCGAATGGTGCGTTATGAATGACCAGTTCGGCGCCCCTGACGAAATCCAGAAACTCGCGCTCGATCTGGCGAAAGCGTGGCTTGTCAGCGAGGAATTGGCGGGTGAGCCCATGCACTTCTATGGCAGCCTCATCAATGTCGCGATCCGGGTTGAGATAGTAGTGAAAATGTTTCCCGGTGAGCCTTCGGTTCTCAATCTCAACACAACCGATTTCGATCACGCGGTGACCCTGATCCGGATCCAGTCCGGTTGTTTCAGTATCCAATACTATTTGACGCATAGTGCTTCCATTAATGGCGACAGCTGTTACAGCTCATCTATCCCCTGATTAGCCAGCTGGTCAGCGATCTCATTCTCCCGATGCCCACTGTGCCCTTTTACCCACTGCCAATCAATATCGTGTTCGGCCGCGAGTGCGTCCAGGCGTTGCCATAGTTCAACGTTCTGCACCGGTTTTTTGCTGGCTGTTTTCCAGTTACGCTTCTTCCAGTTCGGCATCCATTCGGTAATGCCGCCCAGAACATATTTGGAATCAGACGAGAGGCGGATTCGACAGGGCTTTTTCAGCGCTTCCAGTGCTTTGATAACGGCGAGCAATTCCATGCGGTTATTGGTCGTGTCTGGCTCTCCGCCATACAGGCGCTTCTCAACGTCTCCATAGCGCAGGAGCACTCCCCAGCCGCCGGGGCCCGGATTGCCACGACAGGCACCATCCGTAAAAATCTCTACTATGTCAGCCAAAACCCTTCCTGTGTTCAGTGTATCTTCTTGGCGCGTACGTTTTCTGCAGCGGGAATCACAGTGGCTCTGCTGGGTATAGCCTGCCAACGAGGTACGATCGGGGTAATTGTGGCGACCTGTTTCACGCAGAGCACAAAATAGGCTCCACCCAGAGGGCTGGAGAGCCGGTTACCCAATCTTTCAAAGCGAGCTGCATGTTTGAGCAGCCGCGAATACTTGAGCGGGGAAAAGTGCAGTCCATAGCTGACCCTGTCAATCTTCAGGTCGAGCAAATGCAGCCAATCAGTCAGCCGGCGCCGGGAGATAAACCGGGCCCGCCAGGGCACATGAATCTTGCGCTTGAAAATCCTCCAGAAGCCCCAGTAGCTGACCGGGTTAAAGCCCACTATCAGCATCTGCCCTCCGGGCCTGAGAACACGCGTTGCTTCGCGCAGAAGGCGATGATTATCTTCTGTGAAATCAAGCGCATGGTGCAAAACCACAACGTCCATGCTGTCATTGGCAAGCGGGAGCTCTTCATTGTCAGCTACTGCCTGCTGACTGCCACTGCGCCAACTTGGCGAGAATTGAATCTTGTGGCCCGCTGGGCTGTTGTCGATTAGTGAATACTCTTCATGACAGCCGATTTGCAGGATGTGATACCCGAACAGCCTGCTGATGATGGGCTCTACGTGCTCCCGCTCGACTTGCCAGACTTCCCTGCCCTGTGGCGACTGAAACCACTGCCCGATGCGGAGCTGTAGCAAATCCGGGTCTGGCATGCCACGCAGCAGCCTGCGACGGGTCTGATGTTTGGAAAGAATGTTCATGGCGGCAGCGACGCTTCCCGGGCACTGAAATGAGCTTGAAGAGAGATTCTAACCCCCTGACTTTGCGAGCACCAGACATGCCGCAAAGGGCCAGCGCTTTCGCTTGTAATGCGCTGATTTCCCTATATTATGTCGACTTTGTGCGCCATTTCAGAAGTACTTTTACGATGTTCGACAGAGTTCATCCAATACCTGCTTTTACAGATAACTATATCTGGGCATTGATCGATACCGATGCGGCTGAGGCCTGTGTTGTTGATCCGGGTGACGCCGCGCCAGTGTTGGAGTTTCTGGTCAGCGAAAAATTATCACTGCGTTGCATTCTGATTACTCATCATCATCCTGACCACACTGGCGGGCTCGTTGAATTGAGCAACAGGTTTTCAGCGCCGGTCTACGGCCCCCGCAACCCTCGTATTGTTGGTATTACTCATCCCCTGCAAGAAGGTGATGAGCTTGAGCTTTTCGGTGCCAGTTTTTCTGTTCTTGAGGTGCCGGGTCACACACTTGATCACATTGCGTACTACAGCACTACTCCGAAGCAACCCGTGTTGTATTGTGGCGACACCCTTTTTGCTGCCGGTTGCGGTCGTCTCTTCGAAGGAACTCCGCAGCAAATGCTCGTATCACTGAATAAATTAAGCAGTCTGCCTCCAGAAACGCTGGTGTACTGCACCCATGAATACACGCTCGCCAATCTTCGATTCGCACTGGCAGCCGAGCCCGCCAATATGGCACTACAAGAGCGGGCGGAAAAAGAACAACAGAAGCGGGACCAAGGCATACCTACCCTACCCTCGAATATCGGTCTTGAATTGGCAACCAATCCATTTCTGCGATGTGAAAATCAGGAACTTAGGGAGCGGGTAGCAGGTCAAAGCCAACTGTCGCTGGACAACGCGACTTCAACATTTGCCGCACTTCGACAATGGAAAGATAATTTTTAATGTTTCTCTATCAAGGAAAGTCAATGTCCTGGGGCAGTTCAAGCAGACTGCTTCGCCTGTTATGTATTGGGCTTGTTGTTATTATTCAAGCCTGTAGCACGATCCCGGAAAGTGATACGGATAATCCCTCCGCACAATCTGAATCGCCGCGGACGCGAGCGGTAAATTCGCAGCGCCGCGCCACCACTGTCAGCATTCCTGCTCCGCAAGAAGAGGAAGTGCTGCCGGTCACCGATATGTGGGAACGCATTCGGCAAGGCCTGCAACTCACCGATTATTATGATCATGAAACTGTGTTGGCACGTCTGGATGACTATGCCGGCAATCAGCGTTTCTTCGATGTCGTTACCGAAAGAGCATCCCCTTTCCTCTATACCATCGTCGAACTGCTCGAAGCGGACGGGCTGCCCCTCGAACTCGCCCTGCTACCAGTGATTGAAAGTACCTACGATCCGAATGCCTATTCTGTGGATCACGCTGTAGGTCTGTGGCAGTTCCTCAGCAGCACGGGGCGCAGTTTCGGCTTACAGCAAGACTGGTGGTACGACGGCCGTCGTGACGCGATCGCCTCGTCAGAAGCGGCGATCAGTTATCTAAAGCGCCTGCATGGTCAGTTCGATGGTGACTGGCTGCTCGCTCTCGCTGCGTATAACACGGGCTCACCAAACATGCGACGGGCGATTGAGCGCAGCGGCTCATCGCTCGATGATGGAGTCGAATTCTGGGATTTGCGGCTGGCTCGCGAAACCCGTGCGCACATTCCCAAATTGCTCGCGATAGCGAAAATCATCCAGAACCCTCAGGCATTTGGTATTGAGCTGCCGCCAATTGACAATGCACCGCAGATCTCCAGAGTTGAGATTTCAGGCCAGATAGACCTGCGGCAAGCCGCTGAACTGGCTGATACCGACTACGAGTTACTCCGCCACCTCAACGCAGGCTTCAGGCAGTGGGCAACTCACCCTGACAGCCCGCAGTTCCTGTATGTGCCGGTCGACAAAGCCGAGCAGCTCAGTCAGGCTGTCGCCAGAATACCATCCAGTGAATTGTTAACCTGGGATCGCTACGAGATTCAGCCGGGCGATACGTTGAGCGGCATCGCCAGCAGGCTTGGCACCGAGGTCGACGTCCTGCGGGTTGTTAACCGTTTAAGCGGCAACCGGATCATCGCAGGTCGCTCCTTGTTGATTCCGCGCGGCTTGAATGGCGACCAGAATATGACTGAGCTTGCTGAACTGGCCCCCGAGATTGCCCTGCCTGCCACTATCCCTTCCAGCTATCGCGTTCAGTCTGGAGACAATCTGTGGAGCATTGCACGCCGCTTTCAACTGCGCTCGTCCGACATAGCCTCACACAACGGCTTCTCAATCAATGATCTGCTCATGCCGGGTCAAGTGCTGGATCTGGCTTATGTGGAGAGAAGCGCACTGGCTGAGACAGATAGCTCGCTGCCACGTTCGGCTGCGGACTACCGCGTTTTGCCTGGCGACACGATGGCGGCGATCGCTGCCAAACATGGCCTCGCCGTTAACGACTTGCTGCGCTGGAACAATTTCAGCGGCGAAGAAGTGATATATCCGGATCAGATTATACGCATTCAACCACCCGCAACCCGATAAAAGCTTATGAGCACAACAACAACAATAAACAGCGCTCCAGAATTTTTGGGACACCCGCGAGGCCTGGTGACCTGCTTCTTCACCGAGATGTGGGAACGCTTCAGTTACTACGGAATGCGGGCTCTGCTGATTTTCTATCTGACCCAGCATTTTTTGTTTTCGGATGAAGCCGCCGCTGGCATTTACGCTGCGTATATCTCACTGGTTTATATCACTCCCGTTATCGGCGGTATCGTCGCCGATCGTTATCTCGGGCCTAACAAAGCAGTTGTGCTCGGGGCAATTCTGCTGGTAGCTGGCCATCTGGGCATGGCAATCGAAGGCGCCCAGGCTGTAGAGACCTTCGTCGGTGGAGAGCGAATCGTCGAGCGCGATCAGTTCTATTTGCAGATTTTCTATCTCTCCCTGGGTTTGATCATCATGGGGGTTGGCTTTCTCAAGGCGAACATCTCAACCCTCGTGGGTAGCATGTACGAGCGCAAGGACATCCGACGTGATGGTGCTTTTGCCCTGTTCTATATGGGCATTAATCTCGGTTCTTTTCTTGGCGCAATCGTTTGCGGCTTTCTGCTCCAGTATCTGGGCTTCAGCTGGGGTTTTGGTGTAGCCGGAATTGGCATGCTGTTCGGCTTGCTCGTCTTTCTTCGTGGCCAGCATCATTTCGGGGAAGCGGGTAAACCCAAATCTCCCGATCTTCTGCAAAAGCCAGTTGTTCCAGGCATCAACGTGGAGTGGGCAATTTACCTGCTCTCTCTGCTCGGTGTGATTGTTTGTTGGCAGCTCATGCAGCAACAGGCGCTGGTGAGCGGCATGCTGGGCTTGTCCCTGATTGTTATGGTACTGGTGGTGATCGCGTATGCCATATTGCGATGTGAGCCCCATGACCGGAACCGCATGCTGGTTTGCCTGTTCCTGATGAGTTATCAAGTACTGTTCTGGTCGTTGTTCGAGCAGACAGGAAGCTCACTCAACCTGATGGCGGATCGCAATATTGATCGTGAATTAATGGGGCTCGAGATTCCTGCCGCCGCCTTTCAGTCGGTTAACGCCTTCTTCATTATTACCCTAGCCCCCTTATTCAGCATGATGTGGATTGGCCTGGCTCGTCGTGGTTGGGAACCCTCCACTCCGATGAAGTTTGCTCTGTCGCTCATCCAGCTAGGCCTTGGCTTTCTGGTATTGGTCTACGGCTCGTCCATTGCAACTGATCCGACCCAGGTCGCCATGATCTGGCTCATTTTGCTGTTCTTCTTTCACACGTCCGGCGAGTTATGTATTTCTCCTGTTGGACTCTCCATGACAACCAAACTCTCTGTCCCTCAGGTTGTTGGCATGATGATGGGCTGTTGGTTCCTGGCGATGGCTGCAGGCAACTATATTTCCGGTACCATTGCCGCCATGACAGGCTCCGACACCATAGGTGGAGAAGTTGCCGATCCAGCGGCCGCTCTGGCGACCTACATGGACGTCTATAGTACAGCCGGCTGGTACAGTATCGGAGTCGGCGTTTTCGCTATGCTGCTTGTCCCTTTGCTCAAGCATTTCATGCACGGCATTCGCTAAACCCGATTTGGCGAAGCGCGCCACTTTTGCAGTAAAATACGCCTTTTGAATAATCAGGGAAGCACACTATGGGATTTTTAGCGGGCAAACGAATTCTTGTATTGGGGGTAGCCAGCAAGCTCTCAATTGCCTCCGGTATCGCCGCCGCCATGCATCGTGAAGGCGCCGAGCTGGCCTTTACCTATCAAAACGACAAGCTCAAGGATCGGGTAGCCAAGTTTGCAGAATCCTGGGGCTCTTCCCTCATCTATCCCTGCGATGTCACTGACGACAATGCGATAAATGATGTGTTCTCAGCGCTTTCCGAAAGCTGGGATGGACTCGACGGCATCGTGCATTGTGTTGCGTTTGCTCCGGGCAATGAGCTGGATGGCAACTACGTGGATGTCACCACTCGTGAAGGCTTTATCACCGCCCATGAGATCAGCTCTTATAGCTTTGTTGCACTGGCCAAGGGTGGCAGAGAGTTGATGCGCAACCGTCAGGGCTCCCTGCTCACCCTGAGCTATCTTGGTGCCGTACGCAGCCTGCCCAATTACAACGTGATGGGCCTCGCAAAAGCGAGCCTGGAAGCGAATGTACGTTACATGGCGAGCAGCCTTGGTCCGGAAGGTACCCGAGTCAATGCGATCTCGGCAGGCCCGATACGCACGCTGGCAGCCTCCGGTATCAAGAGTTTCCGCAAGATGCTCGACCACAATGCGCGCCAGACACCCTTGCGTCGCAATGTCACGATCGAAGAAGTTGGCAATGCAGCAGCGTTTCTGTCTTCTGATCTTGCTTCGGGTATCTCGGGTGAAATTCTTTATGTCGATGGCGGCTTCAACACCACCGCAATGGGATCACTGAATGATCTCGGTGATGAAGATTGATTGCATAATCCAGACAGAAAAAAAGAGGCGTATCCACAGGGATCGCCTCTTTTTTTTGCCATTTAGTCGAGCTCTTGCGCGTCTTAAGCACACTGCTCAAATGTCTTCAGCCGGTACTAGAATCCGTCGGCTGACACCAGATTGGTTTGAATATCGGCATTCGCTCGCAGTGTTCCCAGATAGGCATTGAAGTCATTGCGGCCAAAATCATCGGCCATGGAAGCGCGCATATTTTCGCGCTCTTCTTCGGACAGTGAAGCGAGGCTACCCTGGGTTACCGCATTTAATTCCAGTAGCACAAACGTTCCATTGGCGAGCGTCACGCCGCTGAGCTCAGAAGCACCAGGCGCTGGCTCAGGTAGTGAAAAGACTTCCTGAATAATCTCACGATTGGCAGCAGCTGAATTGCGCTCAACACCGGTTTGTTCTATCCAGCTCAATGAGTTGGCAGCGAGCAACTCATCAAGCCCCTCCCCTGATGTCGCAGCGGCCAGTAGCTGTTCGCCTATCTCCTGAACGGCTTCACGCTCATATTGGCGCCGCAGAATAACTGCAATCTCTGGCTCAACTTCTTCGAGCGGCAAAATCGTTGACTCATTGAACTGCTCAACACGAAGCACGACCGCAGTGGTATCGCTGATTTCGATGACATCACTGTTATTGCCATCAAGCAGCACAGAATCGGAGAATGCCGCATTGATAACGGCCGGGTTGGCGAAGATACCAATTGACCCAGCCCGGGTCAGCGCATCACTGGTAACAACCGCTAATCCGAGCTGTTCAGAGATGGTGGTAAGGTCGCCTGTTTCGAACGCCAGATTGGATAGAGTTTCCAGTCGTTCTGAGTATGCCAAGCCAACCTCTGCCGCTTTGGCTTCGCGTTCCAGTCTTGCACGTGACTCTTCAAAACTCGGGAACACGTTTTGCGCGTCTTCGGTCAGCTTTACCAGGTGGACACCGAACTCGGAAACGACGGGCTCGGACACCTCATTAAGCGTAAGAACCTCTAACGCCTCTTCAATCGCATCGGGGAACGCTGAGCCATCGGTATAGCCGATATCACCGCCTTGTTGTGCGGATCCTGTATCGCTGGAAAGTTCAGCAGCCAAAGCTGCAAAATCTTCGCCCGCCTGCACTCGCTCGTATGCGCTGCTCGCGGCCTCAAGTGCCTCGGCCTCTGACATGCTCGGGCCTACTTCGAACAGGATATGCGCCGCGCGTTTTTCCGAAGCCCCTTCGAACGATGCCCGCTCTTCTTCATAAAGTGCCAGCAATTCGGATTCAGGCACCGTAATTTCTTCGGCTATGTTGGCCTGATCCAGCACAACATAGCGGACAACTACCGATTCATCTTCTCTGAATTGCTCCTGATTTGCCTCATAGTACTCCTGGATTTCCGCATCAGTAATGGCTCGATCAAGTGTTCTTGTACCCATTGGCACGGAGACATATCGGAAATCACGGGATTGGCGAGTCAGTCTGGCAAGCTGTTCCAGCTCCGCATCGGTCACGAAGTTGGAGCCACTGAAGGCATTTGCCATCTGACCGATTACCATGCGCTGATAGAGATCTGCTCGATAGGCAGCTACGGTAAATCCCTGAGCTGCCAGAGTACGGCGGGTCAGATCGGGGTCGAATCTGCCGTTGATCTGAAACTGTGGGGTATTCACGATTGCACGGTCGATTGTATCGCTGGATACACCCAGGTTTGCCCTGTTCGCTGCCTGACGCAGCACAAGCTCTTCAATAAGCTGGTTCAGGGCAAGTTGCTCCACCAGTCCCTGATCGATGCCATCGATATTCCCACCGAACGATGTCAGCAGATTCTGGGAGCTTTGTTGCAGCTCGATATCAGTAATCTCTTCACCATTAACCTCCGCAACGGGTGGCGCAGTGACGAAGCCGCCTATGATCGACTCAACGCCAAACAGCGCAAAAACGGCAACAATGAGGCCGATAATGACTTTGGCGATTACACCCTGTGAATTGTCTCTAATATCTTGCAACATAGTCTTACTAATTCCTGGCTGCACTTTGCAGTGCCGTTAATAGTCTGAGAGCCATCAGCGTGAAAGTGATTGTTAGGCTTCAGCTTAAAAGCAAAAAAGGCGCATCGAAGATGCGCCCTGTTTAGATCTCGGATCAGATTCTGAAAGCCGATTTCAATTATTCCAGCGAATACACTCAGAGAGATCGGCGTTCAGATTAATGCTCCAGAATTTTGCTTATTCGATTCGGAGTCTCTACCGGCTCAAAATTCATCGCATACACTTCGAAGATAAATTCTTGACCGCCTGGTCTTATACTCGTTATTTACCTTAATCTGTCTTACGAGTTGACAGAATCTTTTAATGCTTTACCTGCCTTGAAGCTTGGTACGCGCGCCGCTTTGATTTCAATAGGAGCGCCTGTTTGAGGATTGCGGCCGGTGCGCGCAGCTCTGTTCTTGGTTTGGAAAGTTCCAAAACCTACCAGAACTACAGGGTCATCTTTCTTCAAAGAATCAGTTATCGCATCGATTGTTGCGTCAATTGCTCTACCAGCTGCTGCTTTGGGAAGATCGGCTGCTGCGGCAACTGCATCTATAAGTTCTGATTTATTCACATTATCCCCTTTTACGTATTTAAGTTGTTTTTATCAAGATTGGTTCTTGAATTCGATGACCTGAGCTTCCGGAGCCTACGCAAAATTTCTTTGAATTCAAGTCGTGATTCGATCTGGAAATGTTCCCCAAATGTAGGTCGCACGTGCCGCGCGACCGAATCTTTATACCAAGTGCCAGAAAGCCGTGTCAACTGAAAACATGCGGGTTTAGTGGGTATTTATGTGCTTTTCGTCACCACTTTGATCGATATCTTCAGCTTTTCCTTCCTTCTTTTCTTCGACCTTTTCTTCACTGCTCAAAGGCGTAGGTTGATACTGCAATGCATGTTCCAGTACCTCGTCAATCCAGCGGACAGGAACAATCTTCAAATCGGCTTTGATGTTATCCGGAATTTCTGTCAAGTCTCTTTCATTGTCGGCAGGAATGATCACGGTTTTAATCTTGCCACGATGTGCGGCCAGCAATTTTTCCTTTAATCCACCGATTCGCAATACCTGTCCGCGCAAGGTGATCTCTCCAGTCATCGCGACATCAGCGCGTACCGGAATATTGGTGAGAACAGAAACCAGCGCAGTACACATTCCAACGCCAGCGCTGGGACCGTCTTTGGGAGTGGCACCTTCGGGTACATGGATGTGCAAATCGAATTTCTCATGGAAATCGGGTTTCAGTCCGAGCGCCCTGGCCCGGCTGCGCACCACGGTCAAGGCAGCCTGAATAGATTCTTGCATCACATCGCCGAGCGATCCGGTCTTGATTGTCTTGCCTTTACCTTCGACGGCGATGGCTTCAATAGTCAGCAATTCGCCTCCGACCTGAGTCCAGGCCAGACCGTTGACCTGACCGATCTGGTTCTCTTCTTCAGCCTTGCCATAGTCGAACTTGCGCACACCGGAATATTTCTCCAGCAGTTCGGATGTCAGTTCCACACGGGTTTTGTCGTTGGCTTTTCCTTCTGCCAGCGCATGCTCCTTAACGACCTTTCGGCATACCTTGGCAATTTCGCGTTCGAGCCCGCGGACACCTGCCTCTCTCGTGTAATAGCGAATCAGGTCCCTGACAGGCGCCTCACCGAAGACCAGTTCATCTTTGGATAAGCCGTTGTTTTTCAATTGCTTGGGAACCAGATAACGGAGAGCAATATTGACCTTTTCGTCCTCTGTATAGCCGGGAATCCGGATGACTTCCATGCGGTCAAGCAATGGCTCCGGGATGTTCATGCTATTGGAAGTACACACGAACAGGATTTCAGACAGGTCGTAGTCTACTTCCAGATAGTGATCGTTGAAGCTGTTGTTCTGTTCCGGGTCGAGTACTTCAAGCAGTGCCGAAGCCGGGTCACCGCGATGATCCATACCCATTTTGTCGATTTCATCAAGCAGGAACAGCGGATTACGCACGCCGACTTTGGAGAGCTTCTGCAACAGTTTGCCCGGCAAAGAGCCTATATAGGTGCGGCGATGGCCTCTGATTTCCGCTTCGTCGCGTACTCCACCGAGTGCCATGCGCACGAATTTGCGATTGGTTGCTCGAGCAATTGACTCACCCAGAGATGTCTTGCCAACACCTGGAGGACCAACCAGACAGAGTATCGGCCCCTTCAGCTTCTTGACGCGCTTTTGCACCGCGAGATACTCGAGGATTCGTTCCTTGACGTCTTTGAGGCCATAGTGATCGTGTTCGAGAATTTCTTCCGCTTTGGGGAGTTCAAGCCGGACTCGTGAGCGCTTCTTCCATGGGATGCTGATCATCCAGTCGAGATAGGTGCGAACCACGGACGCTTCTGAAGACATGGGTGACATCATCTTCAACTTGTTCAATTCCTGCTGTGCTTTGTCTCTGGCTTCTTTTGGCATGCCAGCATCTTCGATCTTCTGTTTCAGTTCCTCGGTTTCATTGGGAACGTCATCCAGTTCGCCCATCTCCTTCTGAATGGCCTTCATTTGCTCATTCAGATAGTACTCACGCTGACTTTTCTCCATCTGCTTTTTAACGCGGCCACGGATGCGTTTTTCGACCTGAAACAGATCAATTTCCGCTTCGATCAGGGACATCAGATGTTCAATCCGCGCCTGTAAGCCGGCGAGTTCAAGCAGGTTTTGCTTTTCTTCCAACTGCAAAGACATGTGCGAGGCAATGGTGTCTACCAACCTGCCCGGTTCATCGATGCTGGAGATTGAGGTCATGACCTCGGGTGGAATTTTCTTGCTGAGTTGCACGTACTGGTCGAACTGCGACAGCAAGGAGCGAATCAACAGTGCAGACTCTTTCTCGGGAACCGTTTCAGGTTCCAGGATGTTTGTTGCAGCGCGGAAGTGATCTTCATCGAAGAAGACTTCCTTGATGCGAGCACGATCCAGCCCTTCTACCAATACTTTCACAGTACCGTCAGGCAAGCGAATCAATTGCAGGATTGTGGCCACGGTGCCGATCTGAAAAAGATCATCAACCCCTGGTTCATCGTCAGATGCGTTCTTCTGCGCAACCAGCAAGACCTGCTTGTCACTCGCCATGGCGAGTTCCAATGCCTTGATCGACTTGGGACGACCGACGAACAGCGGCTGGACAATTTGCGGATAGACTACGACATCGCGCAGTGGCAGAAGTGGAAAAGTTGCAGGGGCTGATTCGTCAACTGGGTTGCTCATAGGAATGCTCTTGATATCAAGTAACGCGTTTCTAGGACATGGAGCCAAACCTTGCTAAATCAAGGTCTGACATGAGCTTATTCGTCAACGGCGGACTTACTTGGTTGCTCGATATTCTCATACATCAGCAAAGGCTCAGACTCACCTTCAATTACGGCAGCATCAATGATGACCTTGCTAACTTTTTCCAGTGATGGAATTTTGTACATTGTATCCAGCAATACCGCTTCCATGATCGAGCGCAGTCCACGTGCACCGGTTTTCCTTTCCTGTGCTTTGCGTGCGATCGCGCGCAAGGCATCGTCACGGAACTGAATCTCAACGCCTTCCATTTCAAACAATTTTGCGTACTGTTTGGTCAATGAATTCTTCGGTTCACGGATAATGCGTACCATCGCGTCCAGATCCAATTCGTCCAGCGTGGCTATCATTGGCAGTCGACCGACAAATTCGGGGATCAACCCGTATTTCACCAGATCTTCCGGCTCGACATCGCGTAGCGTTTCGCCAACGCGGTCTTCATTCATTTGACTGCGAACCTCGGCGGTAAAGCCAATGCCGCTCTTTGAAGACCTGTCGCGAATAATCTTGTCCAGGCCGGCGAAAGCACCGCCACAAATGAACAGGATATTGGACGTATCCACTTGCAGGAATTCCTGCTGCGGATGCTTGCGACCACCTTGTGGAGGGACGGAGGCAACGGTTCCTTCGATGAGCTTCAGCAAGGCCTGCTGCACACCCTCACCGGAAACATCCCGTGTGATCGAGGGGTTATCCGACTTGCGGGAAATCTTGTCGATCTCATCGATGTACACGATTCCGATTTGAGCTTTCTCAACATCGTAATCACATTTCTGCAGTAGCTTCTGAATAATGTTCTCGACATCTTCACCGACATATCCCGCTTCGGTGAGCGTGGTCGCATCGGCAATCGTAAACGGTACATCAAGCAGGCGAGCAAGCGTCTCCGCCAGAAGCGTCTTACCGGTACCGGTAGGACCTACCATCAGGATATTGCTCTTGCTCAACTCGACATCATCACTGGATTTATCGTAATTGAGGCGCTTGTAGTGGTTGTATACCGCGACAGAGAGTACTTTCTTGGCCGCTTCCTGGCCTATGACGTACTCATCCAAAGTATTCTTGATTTCTTCAGGAATTGGCAGCTTGCGCGTGGTGGTCTCAGATTCCTTTTCCTGGATCTCTTCGCGAATGATGTCGTTGCACAGATCCACGCACTCATCACAAACGAAAACTGACGGGCCAGCAATAAGCTTGCGAACTTCATGTTGGCTCTTGCCGCAAAAAGAGCAGTACAACAACTTGCCGTTGTCGTCGCCCTTGTTATATCGATCATCTGACATTTCAGGTTTGCCTTACTGCTTACAGTCTACTGCAGCTAACTGCTGTGGGTTACTGCTGTGAGTTACTACGTCGGCCTGTGAGAAATAATTCAGTGGAGATGGCCAACTAACCGTAATTTTGGGTTAGCCGGATCTGCTGCACGCCAGCAATGCAGCGGCTTGGAGCCGATTATCTGCACGTTCAGACCGACCATGCCTAAAATGAGGCCATTGCCGCATAATTGCAAGCCAATAGTGCCCATTTTAGCCAGTCAGGGAGGCAAGTAGTCTACAGGCTCCCTACTTACCCTTTTTATCTACTCTTTGCTCGATTACTTTATCGACCAGACCGTAAGCCAGCGCTTCCTGGGCGCTCATGAAGTTATCGCGCTCGGTGTCACGCTGAATCACTTCTTCCGGTTGACCGGTATGTTCCGCGAGCAAAACATTAAGTTTCTTTCGTATCTTAATGATTTCATTGGCCTGAATTTCAATATCCGAGGCCTGCCCCTGGGCTCCGCCGCTGGGCTGGTGGATCATCATCCGGGAATGAGGCAAGGCCAAACGCTTACCTTTCGTGCCCCCTGCCAACAGCATGGCTCCCATGCTGGCAGCCTGGCCGATGCACATAGTGCTGACATCTGGCTGAATGAACTGCATGGTGTCGTAGATCGACAGTCCCGCAGTCACAGAGCCCCCGGGAGAATTGATATAGAGGTGAATATCCTTGTCAGGATTCTCGGACTCCAGAAACAACATCTGCGCCACGATCAGGTTGGCCATGTGATCTTCGACCTGTCCGGTCATGAAAATCACACGATCTTTTAACAGGCGGGAGTAGATATCGTAGGAGCGCTCACCGCGAGCTGTTTGCTCAACGACGATAGGCACCAGTGCCGCGCTGGGCGCGATTGTGTTGCTGGCCATGCTTGATTCCTTCTATTACTTCCTGGTCAGTATGCGAGTCGTGATTGTTCTCTGACTGTCTTGCCGAGAACGCTTATGCGCCCGCTTCTTCACTGGCGTCACCCTCGCCGGCTTTTGGCTCGGGTTTGATCACTTCCTGATAGCTCACTTTCTTGTCTTCGACTTTCGCCTGTTCAATTATGTAGTCGAATACCTGATCTTCAAGTACCGAAGACTCAACCGCTGAGAGTTGCTCCTGATTGCTGTAATACCACTTGACGACCTCTTCAGGAGATTCGTAAGTCGCTGCCAGCTCATCAATCGCTTCTCGAACCTTTACGGCATCAGCCTGCAGATTCTGTTGCTGGATAACTTCGCCGAGCACGAGACCAAGTACAACGCGGCGTTGTGCCTGCTCTGAGAATAACTCATCGGGCAGCATGCTCTTGTCGATGTTCTGACCGCCACCCATTTGCTGCAGTGTCTGATTGCGGAGTTGATCGACTTCGCTGGCCAGCAAGGCTGCCGGAACCGCTACGTCCACCTCTTTCAACACTGCATCCATAATCTGATTTTTGAGCTTGTTGCGGCTTGCGCTCTTCATCTCGCGACGCATATTGCTCGCCACTTCCTCACGGAACGCGTCCATGCCGCCTTCGGTCACGCCAAAGCTCGCAAAGAACTCGTCATTCACTTCCGGCAAGGCCTTCTCACTCACGGTGTTGATCGTGATGTCGAATTCAACATCCGCACCGGCCAGCTCCTTGTTGTGATAATCCTCTGGAAAAGACAGGGGCAGAGTCACGGTTTCGCCCGCCTTCTTGCCAATGATTCCATCTTCAAAACCTGGAATCATGCGCTCGGAACCGAGTACAAGATTGGTGCCTGAGGCTTTACCGCCAGCGAATTCTTCACCGTCCTTGCGGCCGACGAAATCGATATTCACCATATCGTCTTTCTTGGCGGCACGATCAGCTTCTTGCCAGGTCTGGCGCTGCTGCCGCAGAGTCTCGATCATTTCGTCAATGTCGCTTTCCTCTACTTCTGCTTGCAGACGCTTGGCTTTCAGTTTGCTGAAGTCCGGGAGGCTGATCTCGGGATAGACTTCGAATACAGCAGTGAATTCCAGATCCTGTCCTTCATCCATCTTGGTTGCTTCGATACGCGGTTGACCTGCTGGCTTAAGGCTTTTCTCTGTCAGGGCTTCATAGTAAGTCTGACTCATGAGCTCGCCCGCAACTTCCTGACGCACACCTGCTCCAAAGCGATTCTTGACAACTTTCAACGGAACCTTGCCTTTGCGAAAACCGTTCAGCCGAACTGTCTTCGCGGCCTCCTGCAGGCGCGCATTAACAGCCGAGTCCACCCTGTCGCTGGGAACAGTGATGGTCATTTTTCGCTCAAGTCCTTGAGTTGTTTCGATGGAAACCTGCATGGTCAAACCTCTTAAAAAAATTCTGGATGTTGAAGCTCACCGCCTTCATCGTCAGGTGCAAAGCAGGACTTACAATGCGAAACCTTGAGAGTCGGGAGAGCGCCCTCTGTTTGGGGCATATTTTCAGCTAAATCAACTGGGTACTTGAATCAGGTGAGCTCGAAAAGAGCGCGATTTTCCCATATCAATTTTGCAACTTCAATGAATTTGCCTGTCTCGGGGCCTGCCAGCCCAAATGGGCCGCCGTGCGCTCTCCAAATCCTGCATTTCAGGGCTAGTGCCTTACGGAAAATTAAAAAATTTCAAAAAATATTTTCACGCCAGGTCACGGTTCAAAAAATTTTGGCTGTTAAATTTGCCACCTAAGCCATTGTTTGAGCATCAAAAAGTCGAACCCCGCGAGTTTTCAAAAAAGACTCTAAGTTACTGTTATTTATGCAATAAAAGAGATTGTATGATTATTGTTCAGCGGGATTGCTGAGCGCCAATGGCATAAATTTTGCGCTCTTTTCCGTGCTGAAATGTGCAATTACTGTATGCTCACTCGTCGGCTCCGGGGTTGTTTACTGAGCGACTCAGACCGGCATTGCCGGGAGCAGCCCCGGGCTGGCGGAGACCAGAATCGAAGTGGAGAATACATTTACTGTCAGATCTGGACTCGCAGGCAGTTACCGGCGGTGACGGTACGCTTCCTGAGCAGGGCGTATAAGCCTGAAGAATAATAAGCAAACCAATAACAATAACTGACAAGCAGAGTACTACGACAATAACAAAGCAGCTGGCGACACGTCCCCGGACGGGATGATGCTCTGTCGCGACCTGGAAACCTCTTACTTTCAAAACTGATAATCAGGCTCCTCCCACAAGAGCCCGGAATGGAAACGGCTATGTCTGACTCAATGACTTTGGAAAATGCTTCACTCGTGGAGAACCCGAACGACCAACATCCAATCTATAGCCAGCGCGATCTCTGGTATTTCCGTACCAGCGATGGCCGCGAAGTGGGCCCCTTTCGCTACCGCTCGGAAGCAGTGACGGGATTTCAGCGGCTCAATGGAGAGAGATAAGGCTCAGGATCAGATAAACATCGCGCACAGCAATCTCAAGCTGGAATTGGGTTTCACCCGCTAGCGAAATCGTTGCACAGTAAAAAGCGTTCTGAGTAAATCGAACTGAGAGAGATTTGAGCAAAGATCTTGAATAAAACGCTTCAAGAAAAGAGCCTCCCTAATACGGAGGCTCTTTTTTTTTGGGGATCAAGGTTTGAGGATCAGATTGACCCTGGGTTTAAAAAATTCAGGCCCCGCAAACTCATGCTGCGTGGCGAGCGAGCCTGCCAGAGAAGGTTGACAGCGCACTGCGCAATTCGCCGAACACCGTATCCATCCGGTGCATGAAGAAGAAGTGGCCGCGGCCAGGTACCCGGTGAAATCGGGCATTCGGCAATCGAGCCGTCATAAATTCACAATCTGATCGTTGCGACAGCCGGTCTGTTTCGCCTTGCCAGATCTCCGTAGGCACAGTGACTTCTTGCAGACGAAAATCGAGTTTTCTGTAACTCAGGGCAATGTCTTGTGCAATCCCTTCATAGCCCCTGCTTATTGCTTCTTCAAGATCTCGCGCGAGCGTATGGAATAGACTGTCATCAGCGAGTGAGTGTCGATCAGCGGCGCAAAGATGCTGCTCCAGGTGCCGGATCGAGGAGACTGGATCAGCACGCATAAAACGGTGTTTGATGCGCACCAGGAGCTTCACCAGCATGGGGGTCAACTCATTCCAGCAAGTCGCAGAATAGGACACAGACCCCTGCTCGTTGAACACACTCCCGGGCACGCCGGCGAGACTCAGTTTGAACAGGACATTATCCGGGTTCATATGCGCAAGAGTCAGCGCATAGATTCCGCCAGCGCCAAGAGACATCACACCATAGTGCTTGAGCCCTTTTGCATCTGCGAATGCTGCTACTGCGGCACAGAAATCATCAGGGCGCGCACAGACGAAAAAGTCTGATTTACCGATGCCGGGACGATCGAGAACGATCAGCCGAAAGCCATTGCGCTGCGCTGATTGATGAAACAGCTCGGCTTCCAGGCGGGAGCTGCCGCTGTCATGAAAATAGAAAACAGGCGTGCCCTTTGCAGCCCCATATTCTGCGTAAGCCAGCCGATAGTCTTTATAGTAAAAATACTCCGGAGAGGATGAATCAGCCTGATCGGGTTTTGCTTTCTGCATCGAATCCATTGGCAGCGCTGCATCCAGGATCTGCGGGGTAATAACTGGTGAAGAAACTGTATGCGTCGACATCTGGCCGGTTCCTGGTGACAAACCACAGGTTTTCAGGTTTACTCATCATAGGTGGGAATAATTCCCACGTCAATAGACTGCATCACAGTTTGGGCAAATTTAATGTGGGATATTTTCCCACCAATTCGATATACTGCAATTCATGAACAGCAGCACTGACAATTCGCCGGGCTCTCCACCAGCCTCTCTGCTCAAAGCCTTGCAGAAACTACTGCGCCCGATGGTGCGTCTTCTTTTGCATAAGCAAATCACCTATCCGCAACTGGCTGCCATGCTGAAACCGATCTACGTCTCGGTTGCGGAGGAAGAAATGCAGGTACCCGGCAAGCGCCAGTCTGACAGCCGCATCAACCTGCTTACCGGCATCCATCGTAAAGATGTAAAGCGTCTTCGCGCTGAGCCAGAAGACACTTCAGGCACGCCAAGTAACATCTCAATTGGTGCACAGCTGATTGGCCATTGGATGGGTGAACCTGCACTTCAGAATGACGACGGCTCACCTCGCCCTCTCACAATCAAAAGTCAGGAAGGAAGCCCTTCCGAGTTTGACCAGCTGGTGACTCGCGTGGTGCGCCAGGACATTCGACCACGTGTGATTTTGGACGAGTGGTTGCGTCTTGGAGTCGCCCAGGTAACGGATGATCATGTCACGCTCAATACCGGTGCATTTACCCCTGATACGGGATTCGATGAGAAAGCCTTCTTCTTTGGCAAAAACCTGCACGATCATATCGCCGCCGGCGCGCATAACCTGACGGGGCATAAACCTTCCTATTTTGACAGGAGTGTTTATTATGATGGCTTGTCTCCGGCCTCCGTCGAACAGCTGCGACAGTTAGCGGAAGAATTGGGCATGCAGGCCCTGACCGAAATGAACAAAGCGGCGCTGCGACTACAGCAACAGGATCAGAATAACGAAACTGCAAACCACAGGATCAATTTCGGCGTCTTTAATTACCACGCCAAATTGAGTGATTCGGGCAAGCGTAATGAGAAGGCTGATCAAAAGCCTAATAACGAGGTGAATGATTCTTGAGAGATTCCAGGGCTTCAAGACTCCCTCGAGAACACTCTGAACCCAGACAACTCTGAACCCAGACAACTATGATCCAGTTCTTGCAATCAGCTCAACAACTCAGTACTCGCCATCGTTTGCTGTTGGCAGGCCTGCTATTGGCATTGCTACTCATCAACCTCCCCAGTGCCGGCTTTGTCCGTTTCGGTGGCGGCGATGATGAGGGCAGTGGCTTTGGTGGCACGGGTCGTGTTCCTGCGCCGGGAAGTGAAAGCGGTCTGGGCGGAACGGGTTTCAGACCCTTTCTTGGCTATAGCGAACCCGCTTCGCGCACTGATGAGCCAGCGTCAGAACTGACAATTTATCATCGTGCAGCTGACCTTGATCGCGCGATCGGCAAGTCACTCGACCTGGATATTCCTGCTGCGCGCCCGGTAGAGAGCAAGCCACTTCCCTCCCCGGCCAAGTTCGTCCGAGCAGGCGAGATAACACGAGATTCTTCTGCGATTCTGATTACAGAACAAATTCAGTTTGAAATGGATGAACTGGCGATCGCATTAAACGACGAAGCATTCGAGTCAATTCCGGCAGATAGCACTGACTCTGTTGCCCTCGCCACCTCGTCTGAGTCTGCAGCTTCGAGTGCGAGTCCGGTTTCTGACGAGTTCATCGCATTAGCAGTCGCATCTCCACACGCTGAGCCGGCGAGCCTTGATGACACAGTTGATGACACGGTTTCCTGGCCAGCATTGAGTCAATTTCTGGCTCAGGAGCGTACGGTGAGCAGTACTGGCAACGAGTCGGAACTGGCCGCTCTGTCTCTCACTACAGCTGGGGAATCAAACTCGCTTGATACGCAACGCTCGCTGCAATCGTCACCCACAGAGGAACACGGTGACTTCGCTGCACGTACTCAGCGACCAGATCGGGTACAACGGCCTGAATTACCCACAATGCAGAGGGTTCGCCCTGTGCAGCGTGCTGGTCTGCTGCCACCGCGCATACAACCTCTCAAACTCTGAAAGCAGATTTGCTGCTACTCAGCGTGCCCAGCTGTAACGCAGCTGGCCCATGACTGCAGTATCAGGACTGGCATCTGTCATCCCGAAAACGGCCAATGCGGTAAAACTCCAGTTCCCGGTTAACTGCCAGCTGACGTATGGGCTCAATTCATGACTCTCTGTTGAGAAGGCCGACGCCGCCTGACGATAGTTGTAGAACGCGCCAATTGAGACCGATTCGTTCACCGGCTTTGCGAAACCGAGTTGGGTATAGACCGAGTCTTGCAAGCCGGGATAGAGACTTGATTTACCCCGATCGCTGTATCCGAGACTCGCAAACACAGCTGTATTAGTAAGGCTCATCGACGCGTCCAGCTGTACAGAGGCATCGAATTCTCCTGTGCCGAGCGCTCTGGATTCGTCGGCAGTTGGCAGCTTCGCATCAATGCGCAGATCGAAAAACACCTGTCCTATGGGGGCCAGATGATAGATCCCCGTTAGTACCGTATCCCCCGCGCCGCTCTGGGTAACCAGTTCTGTGCCCGCGACAGCCTGGGTAACTCCGCCCACGTTGACCAGTACATTACCAAGGCCCGACACGCTGAGACGTGAAGCGGTGGCCTGCAGCGTCCATTTCGAGTTGCTGTATTCGTAACTCAAGGGAAAGTAACGAATGCGGGTTTCCACGTCGGCACCGAAATCCCCTCTTGCAAAGTAACTACCAACGCTGATCGCCTGTGAGTGCTCGGGCATCTGCGCCAGACTGGCCGTCGGCCACGCCACAGCCAGCGCTATCAGGCCGGCCAGCGAGGCCGGAGCAAACGAGAACTGCGTGTGTGCCACTGTCTGAACACCTGTCATAAGCGGGAAGAGACTGCTTCAGCTACAAAGACTGAGCAGGCTGTGCAAGATAGAGGCATATGATGGATAAATCCAGACCGGGTCACAGTTTGCGGAACAGTAATGGGCATTCAGCGACAGTGGCCGATAGCAATAACAGGTCTGAAACGAAGCCAATTGCTCAAAATTCGTACAGAACCGCTACAACTGCCGCTTACGCGCCTTATGGTTGTTACTGTTTCTGGCGATTACTGAATCTGACGGTTACTATTTGATCACGGAGTCACGAATCGAATCCCGGCGAAAACCCCAGTAAAGCAAGACACTCACGGGCTTTTTGTTACAATGACAGGGATTCTGCCTAACCGGTCTGTAGTGAGCGCCGAATCAGGACCAACAATTAGAACGAGAACCGGACATTCGTATGAAAAAGCTTGCACCGTTCCTGCTCCTCGCCTCATCGCTCTATCTGCCTGCGTCACTGTTCGCGGCTGAAAATGAGCCCCCTCCGCCACTGGCTGAAATGAACCGGTTGATTCAAGCCGGTGACTACGAAGCGGCTTACGAGTTAGGAGAAGGCGGGCTGGAATACTGGGAAGGGATAGATCCCGAATTCGACTTCCTGTTTGGTCTGGCGGCGCTGGAATCTGGCTACCCCAATGATGCGGTGTTTGCTCTGGAACGGGCGACGGCAACGGGTACAGGTGTCCGCCGGGAGCGAGCGAGACTCGAACTGGCGCGCGCCTATTTCGTCACCAATAACCTCAACGCCGCTGAAAATCTCTTCAATATCGTTTTACAGAATAATCCTCCTGCCAACGTACGCCAGAACATCGAGGCATTTCTGCAGCTGATCGAGACCCGGCGCGACAACCAGGCACCGACAGCCAACTGGACCATCGCGACAGTGATAGGCTCGGACGACAACATCAACAGCGCTACCAGCGACGGCCTGATCGATACGCCTCTGGTTGGCCAGATCGAATTGAATCCCGATGGTCAGCAGACTGAAGACAACTACTCCAACACCACATTAGGCTTCGCTTATGTGTATCCGTTTACTAGAGATCGCTCACTCAATTTCAACGTGAATCTGGTGCATCTGGATAATTTCGACACTGACCAGTTCGATATCGACAATCTGCGCGGGACTGCGGCTTATGCCTGGGGCGACGAAACCAATCGCTTTCGCCACGGCGTGGTTGCCAGCAAGGTTAATCTCGATGGCAGCAGTTTCCAGACCAGCATGGGCCTGAATTCTTCCTGGCAACGAAGCTGGGGCCAGGGCCTCTATAATAGCTTGTCGGGTTCCTATTCACGCATTCGCTACGAGGATGGCAATAATCCCCAAAATGCCCTGCGCGATGTCAACCAATTACTCCTGACGGCTGGTCTGACCAAGATCAATGGGCCTGTAACTCACACAGGCAATATTTATCGAGGCGATGAGTCTCCGGAATCTGCCACGGCGGGCAAGCATAACGGTCGAGAGTATTTCGGCGCTGCATACAGCCTGCTCTATCGCCTCAATGCTGGACACACTCCGTTCCTCCGTGCTTCCTTGCAGAGCGTTGAGCATGACAGTACGCATCCGGTGTTTTTCAATACTGTCCGGGAAGACGATACACGCAGCTTCACAGCTGGCTGGTTCTGGCAGGCTCAGCGACGCCTGATGGTCACTGCCGAAGCTACCTACACGGATAACACCAGCAATATTCCCCTGTTTGATTATTCGCGCTTCAAGTATCAGGCTGGCATCCGTTATCAATTCTAGAAAGTGCCCTGCAACCGACTACAAAAAAAGGGGCATCTGCCCCTTTTTTGTTCCTTGCTCGTCATCTAATCATCGTCGGATTTCTTGAAATCGAGTGAGGCTGAATTGATGCAGTAACGGAGTCCTGTCGTTTCTTGCGGACCGTCCGGGAACACATGGCCAAGATGCGACTGGCACTTTTTGCAAACGACTTCGGTTCGAATCATGCCGTGTGAATGATCGCTGATCTCGCCGACGCTCTCGCCCGAGACAGGCTGGTCAAAGCTCGGCCAGCCGGAACCGGAATCATACTTGGTGTCTGACGAGAACAACGCTTCGCCGCAGGCAGCACAGTGGTACATACCGTCATCTTTCAGATCCCAGTACTTGCCAGTAAACGCACGCTCCGTGCCTTTTTCCCGGAGTACGTGGTAGCGCTCTGCATCGAGATTCTCGCGCCACTCATCGTCTGATTTGGGGAGGTTTTGCTCGGGGTTTTCAGTTTTACTCTGTTCGCTCATATTCGATCTGGTTCCTGCTTATCGTAGTACTCAAGTAATCTGCTTTGGTGCCGTCCATAACATACTGTAGAATAGGGTTTTTTCAAGTTTCGTGGGCGGCGACTGAAAGTTCTGGCCACCCCTCCCAGCTCACTTTGCTGGCTAGAATGGCCTGGTCATCCAAAACCGGCCGGTCAGCACACTACTTGGTAGATTGGTCAGTTTGGTCATCACGTTGATAGTACCACTGGAATAGGTAAATGGATCACTCGAAGAAGGTACATGAAATTTACTCAGACAGCATTGTTCAATCGAACAAGCTTGGCAATGTCTGCTATGACATTCGCGGCCCGGTGCTGGAAGAAGCCAAGCGTCTCGAAGAGGAAGGGCATCAAATCCTCAAGCTGAATATCGGTAACCCCGCCCCTTTCGGTTTCAATGCGCCTGACGAGATTCTTTACGATGTGATTCACAATCTCGCCAATGCTCAGGGTTATTGTGATTCCAAAGGCCTCTACTCTGCCCGCAAGGCAATCATGCAAGAGTGTCAGCGCTTGAATGTCGACGGTGTTGAAATTGACGACATCTATCTGGGCAATGGTGTCAGCGAACTCATTACCATGGCTATGCAGGCGTTATTGAATAACGGTGACGAGGTGTTAATTCCTGCACCAGACTACCCGCTGTGGACTGCATCGGTAAGCCTTGGCGGTGGCACGCCAGTGCACTACTTGTGTGACGAGGAAGCAGACTGGTTCCCGGCACTGGATGATATCGAGGCGAAGATCAGCAGCCGCACCAAAGCGATTGTCATCATCAACCCGAACAATCCGACGGGCACAGTGTATTCGAAAGAACTCCTCGAAGACCTGATCGCCCTGGCGCGCAAACACAATCTGATCATTTTCGCAGACGAAATTTACAGCAAGATCATCTTCGATGATGCCCAGCATATACCTATCGCTTCACTGTGTGACGATCTGTTTATCGTGACGTTTAATGGCCTCTCAAAATCCTACCGGCTTGCTGGTTTCCGCTCAGGTTGGATGATTCTGAGTGGTGCGAAACACAAAGCGAAAAGCTATATAGAGGGTCTGGAAATCCTGACCAATATGCGTCTCTGCGCCAACGTTCCAGCACAGTTTGCAATCCAGACAGCGCTTGGCGGCTATCAGAGTATCAATGATCTGGTATTGCCTGGCGGGCGCCTGAAACAGCAAAGGGATATTATTCATGAGATGCTTATCCAGATTCCAGGCGTCTCCTGTGTCAAACCGCGCGGCGCGATTTATGCGTTTCCGCGTCTCGACCCCAAGCAACTCAAAGTTGCCAACGATGTGAAACTCGTTCTGGACATTCTGGAGCAAGAGAAGATTCTTGTCGTACAAGGCAGCGCCTTTAATATCAAAGACACTCAACATCTACGCGTTGTGTTCCTGCCGAGAGATGACGAAATTATTCAGGCGGTTCAGGGCATCGCCCGAGTACTGGAAGGTTATCGCAACTAGCGCAATACAAATCCGGCTGCGAGCAAGAATGCCTGCTCGTCCGGCCCGGGCTCTCTACCCAGCAACTCTTGAGCGTTTATCTCACTGAATTCCAGACGACTGCGTAGTTCAGTGCGAAATCCATCGAATACCTCCGCAGGAAGCGGTTCAGGCTCAGCCTCTGCCACCGCTTGTTTGAACCGCTTGCTCAATGCCGGTAGCTGAAAAGCCTGTGCGATGACAGACGCGAGTTGATCCGAATTTTCAGGCCAGGTTCCTCCAGGGGCGGACAAGATTGTTTCGTAATTGATCGCACTCAGCGAGTCCGCTGTCACGGCAGTGTTGATTGCTCGCTCCATGAATTGTTGCAACTGGAAGACTATCATTTGGCTGGCGGTGAGTTTGGCTCGTGCGCTGTAACCGGCGATGTGCGGTGTCGCAATATTCAGCCGCGCAACAAGTTGTGCATTCACAGCAGGTTCGGTTTCCCAGACATCGGATGCGCACAGTGGTGTATTGTTCTTCGTGAGTTGTTGCAGCAGCGCATCCTCATTGACCACGCCACCCCGACAGGTATTGATCAGTAACGCCCCCTGCTTCATTGCCGCCAGAAACTCTGCGCCGATGAGTCCGCGGGTCACGTATTGGCCCTCGCTCGTCAAAGGCACGTGAAGTGACACCACATCGCAATCCGCGAGATTCTCCAGTGTGGAAAATTTATTCATCAAATCTGCTGAGCCCTGATTACGACCAGAATTTCTGATTGCGGCTTCAATCAGGGGATCGCAAATTCGCGTTGCCACACCCATCGCATTGAGTCGGGCATATAATCTGCTGCCAACCTGGCCGAAGCCAACAATGCCTACCACGGGAGCGCTATTTCCTGAAAAGAAGCCCTGCACTGCCATCACCGCCAGACAGTAATCCACTACCGCATCCGCATTGCTGCCAGCTGCATGCGCCAAACGAATATCTCGCTCCTTGATGTATTTCAGGTCGATGTGATCGAGGCCGCTTGTTGCAGTGCCGACAAAGCGGATATTACTGCCATCAAGCAGACGCTCTGTTACAGGAGTAATCGAACGGATCAGTAACGCATCAAATTGCCTGGCATTGCTTTCATTGATATCGCGCCCAGCGACCAGAGTCACTTCGCCGAGACCGGCAAGCATGGCTTCAATATCAGCCAGATTTTTGTCCGCGATGATTTTCATTTCCCTGTTAGTTCCTGCTTGCGTATCGAGTCAGTAGTGAGTCGCTGGCGAGGCTTTCAGGCGAGCCGCTGCGCCAGAGTATTCAAGCGACGACTGGCACGCTCATCGAACTGATAGCGCGCAAGAAACGCCGCGAACTCATCCGCTTTGTGCGGTGACTTCTGTAGTGACTTCAAACTTGCGGAGGCGAAATCTTCAACTGGTTCTACGCTATCGCAAATAATGGTTGCCAAGAGTTTGCTGAGCTCGGCCTGGGGTTTGTGGTCGAGGAGTTTTTGTTGCAAGGTTTTTGCGCCGCGCAATTCGAGACCAGCAATAGCGTCAAGATTGGCATAGACGCCTTCGATCGAGTCGAAGGCTTGCAGTAGTGCGCGCGCCTTGACAGGCCCGACCCCGGGGACACCTGAAATACAATCGACTGCATCACCGATCAGGCCAAGATAATCAGGGAGCTGATCAGGGCGAATACCAAGCTCCGTATAGATATCCTGCTTGTTGCGGCGTCTATTGCCCTGATAATCCCAGAGCACGTCATCCTCGTTGACCAGCAACTGGGCCAGATCCTTATCGCGGGACACTATTTCGATCACTGGAGGCGTGTGATCTCGCGCGGTGGTTCTGCACCGCATGGCAAGCGTGCCAATTATGTCGTCAGCTTCGAAACGCTTACTGGAGTAACTCGCCAGGCCGAGCACTGCGCAGATTTCCCTGCAAGCGCGTAGCTGCATCTCAAGATTCTCGTCAGGCAACTCCCGATTCGATTTGTAATTCGGGCACAACTCGTGGCGGAATCCACAAAACAGACTTTCATCGTGTGCAATGGCGATGTGAGTCGCGGAGGTTCGGCTCAGAAACTGCAAGAGAAACTGGGAGAAGCCGTACACGGCGCTGAGGTCTTCTCCGTTGGTATCAAAACACTCGACGTAGGGTGAGAAATGCGCCTGAAAAATGTAGATCGACGCATCAATGAGATAAACAGTGGGCGACTCTGCCTGCTTGGTCATTCGTCAGATTTCTTTCTGATCCAGTACACATAGAGATCGTCGTTTTGCTCATCCTTGATCAATTCATGGCCCAGAAAAACACAGAACTTGGGCACGTCCCGGGTTGTCGAAGGATCGGTTGCTCGAAGCTCGAGGACTTCCCCTTCTTCGATTTCGCGAATCTTGTTATGCAGCATCATAACGGGTTCAGGGCAGTATAAACCGCGCGCATCCAGTATGTGCTCGGGAGCAACTGTGAGTTCAGCTTCGGTATCGTTATGACTCATGAATAAGGTCTGCCTGATTTGTAGCATTCAGCGTGCAGGGGTTAATGTGCAAGTCTCGGTCTCAGGATCAAAAGTAATCAGTATCTTACCCTGCTCCAGCTGCTTCTTGACCTGCTCGACTTTTTCTTCGAGGGAATAATCCCGTTCACCGTACTCCGTTCCCTCGCGAGTAATATAGTCTTCAATGACCGCAGTGAGCGTATCTTCAGGCAAGGAACGAAAAGGTATTTCCATGGCTATGCTATGGCGATCAGATAAGCTCTACCACGTCGAGGCGCTGCTGCTCTGCCGCAAGATGCGCAGCAACTTTCGCTGCCTCTGCGGACGTCGTGTCTGATGAAGCGTCTGAGCCCGGATGGCTGCCCTTGCGCAATTCGGCAAAAGGGAACAACTTGGTGTCCGCAAGCTGTGACAGCGATACGTTGGCAATGCTGCGGAATATCGATTCTACTCGACCGGGAAACTGCTTCTCCCAATCCTGCAGCATCGACTTGATGGCCTGGCGCTGCAGGTTGTCCTGACTACCACAAAGATTACAGGGAATGATTGGAAACTCCATCATCTCCGCATAGCGTTCAATTTCAGCTTCCTTGCAATAGGCCATCGGCCGAATCACCACATTACGCTTGTCGTCACTCAGCAGCTTTGGCGGCATGGCTTTCAGTTTGCCACCATAGAACATGTTGAGAAACAGCGTTTCCACGATATCGTCGCGATGATGGCCCAGAGCGATTTTTGTCGCTCCAATCGATTCTGCATAGTTGTAGAGAATTCCCCTTCGGAGCCGTGAACAAAGCCCGCAATAGGTTTTGTTTTCCGGAATCTTGTCGGTCACGATCGAATAGGTATCCTGCTCGAGAATCTTGTAGTCAACATTGATGCTCTCGAGGTAGCGCGGCAATACGTCCTCCGGGAAGCCCGGCTGTTTTTGATCCAGATTCACGGCGTGTAGTCTGAAACTGATCGGAGCATGCTTCTGCAGGTTTTGCAGAATGTCCAACATGGCATAGGAATCTTTGCCTCCAGACAGGCAAACCATTACCAGATCGCCCTCTTCGATCATGTTGAAATCGGCAATGGCACGGCCTACTTCCCTGCGCAGGTTCTTGCGACAGCGATTCAGCTTGAATTGATCCTTGCTCTTGTTGCTCACGATAACAAGCCCTTAAACACGCTCGATGATGGTGGCGATACCCTGCCCCAGTCCAATGCACATGGTTGCCAGACCCAGAGTGGCATCTTGCGCTTCCATATTGTTGAGCAAGGTGGTGGTAATGCGTGTGCCTGAGCAACCCAGAGGATGCCCCAGAGCGATAGCGCCACCGCGCAGATTGACCTTGCTGTCCATGGCGTTCAGAAGCTGCAGGTCTTTCAGTACCGGCAGTGCCTGTGCTGCGAACGCCTCATTGAGTTCGACACAATCGATATCGTTTATGGAGAGACCAGCTTTGCGCAGCGCTTTCTGTGAGGCTGGAACCGGACCATAGCCCATGATGGATGGATCGACGCCGGCATAGGCCATGGATTTGATGCGCGCACGAATCTTCAGACCCTGCGCCTGTGCTTTTGCAGCTGACATGATCACCATGGCAGAGGCGCCATCAGATATTTGCGAGGCTGTGCCTGCGGTGACTGTGCCGCGAGGGTCGAATACCGGTCTGAGCTGACTCAAGCCCTCGACAGTGGTATCAGGTCGAATGGTTTCATCTTCTTCGATGAGTACTTTGAATCCATCCGCATTATGTCCTTCGATAGGAACAATCTCGTTACCGAAGCCGCCATTGACTCGCGCTTGCTCCGCCAGTTGGTGCGAGCGAACGGCGAACTCGTCTTGCTGTGTACGGCCAATGCCGTGCATCTTCGACAGCACCTCAGCCGTTACCCCCATCATCCAGGACGCCTTGGCAATGTGCTGCGAAGCGCGCGGATTGGGATCGAGGCCATAGGTCATTCCTACGTGGCCCATGTGTTCAACACCGCCCACGATAAACAAGTCGCCGTTGTCGGATTGCACCGCCATGGCGGCTGTTTGCAATGCCGACATGGAAGATCCACACAAACGATTCACGGTTTGTGCGCAAACTGAATGAGGTAGACGCGTCATCAGCGCGGCATTACGTGCGATGTTCCAGCCCTGTTCCTTGGTCTGGTTAACGCAGCCCCAGATCACATCCTCGACCTCAGCAGGATCGAGATCCGGATTGCGCTCAAACAGAGCCTCGATCAGCTCCGCTGACAGTTCTTCGGCTCGCACATGACGGAACGCGCCGCCCTTGGAACGGGCCATAGGCGTTCGCACACCATCTACAATAACTGCATCTCTGGCTTGTAAACTCATAGTGCTCTCCTCACCTACCCGTAAAAGGACTGACCTGCAGCTGCCTTCTCGCGCAAGCCCGCAGTGATTTCATACATTGGCCCGAGATCGCCGTATTTTTCTGCCAGCTTGCAGAAGTTCGCGAGGCCGATGCTATCGGCATAACGCAGTGCACCGCCCCGGAAAGGTGGAAACCCAAGCCCCAGAACCAGCCCCATGTCGGCCTCGATGGGCGTTTCCACGATGCCGTCTTCGAGACAGCGCATCGTTTCCAGGCACATCGCCAACATCATGCGTTCGATGATTTCCTCATCTGTAAACTCTTTGCTCTGAGTCTGTACTGAGGCCACGACCTGTTCCATATCAGGATTTGGAAGCTTCTTCGGTTTGCCGCGCTTGTCCATCTCATACAGGTAGAAACCGCTGCCGGTTTTCTGGCCGTAATTTCCAGCGGCGAACAACTTGTCGATGGCGCTTTCAAACTCGAGTCGCATGCGGTCGAAACCGTCAGCCATGACCGCCTGGGCGTGCACGGCCGTATCGATACCGACTACGTCAAGAAGATACGCCGGGCCCATTGGCCAACCGAATTTTTCCATGGCCTTGTCGATCTGACGAAAATCAGCGCCATCATGAATGAGTCGGGAAAAGGCGCCAAAATAAGGAAACAGAATGCGGTTCACCAGGAAGCCGGGGCAGTTGTTTACTACGATAGGTGTCTTGCCCATTTTCTTCGCATAAGCAACCGTTGTTGCGATGGTCTGCTCACTGGAATGTTTGCCGCGAATGACTTCGACCAGCGGCATAACCGGAACCGGATTGAAAAAATGCATGCCGCAGAAATTTTCCGGCCGCTTTAACTCGCTCGCCAGATCATCAACCGAAATCGTCGAGGTATTGGTGGCGATGATGGTGTTCTCGTCCACCAGTCCTTCAAGTTCAGCCAATACCGATTTCTTGATAGCAGGATTTTCCACCACGGCCTCTACGACAATATCTACCTTGTCGAAGCCCGAATAATCCAGAGTCGGTTTGATGCTGCCCAGGGTTGTGATCATCTGGTCGGTTGTCATCCGGCCTTTTGCGACGCGCTTGTCCAATTGCTTGCGCGCCTCGGCCATGCCGAGATCCAGGCCCTTTTGTGCCACATCTTTCATCAGGATTGGGGTGCCTTTCAGAGCGGACTGATAAGCAATGCCGCCGCCCATGATGCCGGCACCCAAAACTGCGGCAGAATTGATCTCATTGGCATTGGCGGAATATTTCTTGGCCTTGCCAGAGAGAAACTGGTCATTAAGAAACATTTGCACGAGGTTTGCGGTCACTGGCGTTTTGGCCAGTTTGACGAAGCCTTCGTGCTCCAACAGCAAGGCGCCCTGCCGGTCTTTGGTTGCTGCCTCCTGCATCACCTGAACAGCGGTGATCGGTGCCGGGTAATGTGGACCAGCTTGCGCAGCCACCAAGCCCTTCGCAGTTTCAAAGGCTACATTCAGCTCGATTGGTTGAAGCGTTAATGGAGAGTCTTTTTTCTTGCGTACCGCCAGATGGTCAATTTTGCCGGCGTTGCACTGCTCTATGAGAGCTTCGGCTGCGGCTATAAGCTTGTCGCTGTCGACAATTGCGTCGAGCGCACCCTCAGCAAAAGCTTGTTCAGCATCAATGTGGCTGCCGCTGCTTATCCACTGATTGGCATTGTCGGCACCGATCAGACGGGGCAATCGGACTGTGCCGCCGAACCCGGGAATAATGCCAAGTTTGACTTCAGGGAATCCAACGAGCGCTTTGCTACTCGCGACACGAAAGTCGGTAGCAACGGCCAGTTCGAATCCCCCGCCGAGAGCAGTCCCGTCGATGGCCGTCACTGTGGGCACAGGCAAGTCCTCAACCGCATTGAACAAGGCGTTTGCCTCAACCAGCCAAGCACTGATGCGATCTTCTGACTCCGCGAACATGGCGGTAAATTCCATGATGTCTGCGCCGACCACAAACGTGCTTTTTGCACTGCAGAAGATCACCCCTTTGATCTCTGCGACAGCGAGTTCTGCGACTGCCTCTTGCAACTCTTTGAGAGTCGCTTGATTGAATTTATTTACAGAAGAGTCCTGCAGATCAAAAATTAGTTGTGCGATGCCAGAAGGCAGCATCTCGACGCGCAGCGTCTTGCCTGTGTAACTCATTGTATTCTCCGTATTTATCGGCAACGTCCTGTCACCTGCAAGGTGGAGCATTATACCTGTGCAGCGGGTTGCCACAAACCTCAGTCGATGCACCTGGCTGACTGGCAGGCCAGATTGGGGTTAACATTAGTGTGTCATGGATTCAGGTAGTCCCAGTATGCGAACCGCGATGTACAAGCCCTTGCGCACACTCTTTCACGCTCTATTGCTTTGTCTTTGCCTCACCCCGGGTGTCTTGCTAGCGGAAGAACACGGTGTCATTCTTGTTTACCACCATGTGGCGACCGATACGCCGCCCTCCACCACCATTTCACCAACGGACTTCCGGGCGCATCTGGATTACCTGCGGGACAATGATTTCAGCGTTGTTTCCCTGCCCGAGCTGCTTGATGATTTGCAGAATCGCAGGTCCGTGCCGGACAAGGCTGTCGCGATTACCTTCGACGATGGCTATATTTCGATCTATGACACGGCCTTTCCGATGCTTCAGGAATACGGCTATCCATTTACGCTTTTCCTGAGCACTGATCCAATCAACAACAATCAAGCCAACTACATGAGCTGGGATCAGGTGAAAGTCATGTCGGACGCCGGGGTAACCATCGCCAATCATATGGTCGAACACCCCTATATGCTCGAGCGCCGCGCAGGTGAAGATGAGCAGAGCTGGATCAGCCGCATGCGCGCGGAACTACTCGAAGCGGAGCAAACGATCGCCGAACACACTGGCCAATCTCATCGCTTGCTTGCCTATCCCTATGGGGAATACGACGAGCGTCTGAAGGCGATGGTAGCCGAAGAAGGATTCACAGGCTTGGCGCAGAACTCTGGTGCAGTAGGCTATTACTCGGACTTCCTGGCTCTGCCGCGCTATCCACTCGCAAGTATCTATGCCAACCTGGATACGGCAGCGACCAAATTGAGTACGAAGTCGTTTAATGTCAGACAGCTTTCTCCAACAGGTCCGGTGACCGAATCTACGCGGCCAGCAACCACCCTGCAGTTTTTACCCGGCCCTTACAATTTCAATCAGATTGGCTGTTTCGCTGACGGCGAACCTCTGACAATGAATTGGGTTGATCGGGATCAGGGAATTGTTGAGCTGCAAGCGCAACGTGATTTTACTGGCAGAAGATGGCGCTATATCTGCACTGCACCGGTGCCGGGAAGCAATCGCTATTACTGGTACAGCATGCAGTGGATAAGGCTGTAGGCCTGAGTTAATTCAGCCCAGGAAGATCTGGTGATCAGCTATCGCGAGCCTGTAAATCATTCTGGATAATGATGTTCTGCACCTCATCGACGTAACGGTCGCGGCGCTGGGAGTAGCGGGACAAACCTCGTGCAAGCAACAAGGAATCGACTGATTCGCCTCTGTTGCGCATATCCTGTCGTATTTCCCTGAGGTCCTGATAGGAAGGATGGCTGTTGATATTGAGCAGATAGCCAGCGACTCCCTCACTGACAGATTCGAAACGTTTCACCTCGTGAGTAGCGCCACGCGGCCGCCTGGCTGGTACGATGCCGCAGCCTTCCTCATAACACCACTGCCCGAATAAATTATTGCCTTCCAGAGTAAATCTGGACGTACCCCAGGCCGATTCGTTGGCGGCCTGTGCGAGCGCAAGAGATACTGGCACGATATCTATGCGTCGCCAGAGCACGTTGACGATGCCCCGATCACTAAGCTCAGTCGTATCCACTCGATACTTGTCGGCCAACTGCAAAACCCAGGAACGCTCGCGGGGGCTTAACGCCACACCTGAATTGACGATGTCGAGATAGGGTCTCAGCTCTTCTCGCACCGCGGCGATCGACTCGTTTTCCGCCACGATATAATCTTCGAGGTAATCAAAAAACTGCTGTTTCTTTACCTCAACATCAGGAATATTGGCGAAGTCCGGAAACACGGAAATCGGTGCCATTACGGGTACTGCGTTGCGTTCAGCAGTCGCGATGGAGGTTACGCTGACAATGAGCGCCACCATAGCAAGAGCCGTTAAACCCGCTACTGATAACTCGATTTTACGTGCCTTATCAGGCTCCATAGACCGCCTCTCAAGCTAAAGTTTTTCTCAACGAGAAACATCTAACTCTATGTAATTAAAGGCATTATACCAATATTTCCGGCATTGGCTCCAATGCTTCTGGCGTCAAATATACCATAACTAGACTATCGTCATCTGCGCGCTTTCCTGCAGAATTGTGCGCTGGATAACAGTATGCAGGGATTACTTTCGGAAGGTTTGGGGCCGTATTAGGTGCCAGCTAATACGTCTTCATCCAGGGGACGATTCATGCATTGCCGGAACTTATGATTCAATTCCAGAAGCCCGTTAACGGAACGGTCAGTCCAGTACTAAACTTAGTTGGCGCCGGCACAATTGGGACTAGGACGCGCCTGCTCCTGACGTGCTTGCCATTCATCGGGGGTATACAAATGCAATGCGAGTGCATGCACTTCGCCGGCCATTTCTTCCGCCAGCAATGCATAGAGTTGCTGATGTCGTTTGACCAGATTTAAACCGTTAAACAGATCCGATACCACAGTCAGTTTGAAATGGGATTCCTGGGCAGGACCGCTATGCCGATGGCTTTCGTTTTCAACGGCCCAGTGCACAGGCTGAAGCTGCTGTTGGATTTTTGTTTCAATGGACTGCTGAATACGCATCTGCTGACTACCTGAAGCTGTTTGGGTTATCGTAGCGCAGATTTTAACAACACTGCTTGATCAGAGATAGCCTCGGGATTTTTGCGCGGAAACTAATTCCCTGGAAACAACCCCCAATAAACAAGCTGCTGAGCATTCAGCCAAATCAGGAACAGCCGACTTAATTCAGCATGGCTATCAATTGGTATCCCGGACATATGCACAAAGCGACCAAGGAGCTGCGCAAGATTTTGCCGGCTTCGCAGGCGCTAGTGGAAGTCCTTGATGCCCGCATCCCGGTTTCCAGTAGCAACCCCGTCATCGGGAGTCTTGACGCCGAAATTCCAAGAATCAAGATTCTCAACAAGGCGGATCTGGCGGACCCTGAAGCGACCAAAGCCTGGCAGGAAAGCTTCAATCGACAGCCGGATTGTGTGTGTCTGCAGAGCGAACCTGCGACCCCGGTTACCCAGAACGACATTATCGCGGCGGCTAATCGGCTTTGCGGTCAAAGCAGCAGCGACCGGGCGCGACAGCTCGTCATAGTCGGCATTCCAAATGTCGGAAAATCCACGCTTATGAACCTCCTGGCCGGGCGCAAGTTGGCGAATACCGGCAATGAGCCCGCCGTGACCAAAGGACAGCAGCGTATCAGGCTCAACGCAGACTGGTTCCTGGTTGATACCCCCGGGCTGCTATGGCCAAAGCTGGAAGATCAGAATGGCGCCTATAAGCTTGCCCTCACCGGGACGATTCGCAACACCGCGATTGATCTGGAAGATATTGGCTGGTTTGCCGCTGAATTTTTGCTCGAACAACATCCCCAGGCGTTGCAGAAACGCTACCAGCTACCGGCACAGGCCACTGATGTTGAATCTTGCCTGACGCATATCGCATCGATCCGCGGCGCCAGAGGCAAAGGTGGCGGCGTCGACTGGCATAAAACCGCAGAGTTGTTACTAAATGACTTCCGCTCCGGTAAACTAGGCCGCATCTCGCTGGAAAGCCCATAAGCCCGTTTTGTGGGCCTCCGGCAACAATCATCTCCCTGAATTGGTTAGATTCAGCAACGCTCCCAATAGGCAGTCAAGCATGGCGCAAGCAAGCAGTACTCAACACCTCGATACTTCGGCAACAACCCCCACTGTACAGGCACCCGACAAGGTACACGAAGCATTCAAGTGGCAGCGCAGTGAATACATTGCGTCCCTGAATCTTGTCATCGAGGAATACGAGCATCTGAAGACAGGAGCGAAGCATTTCCATCTCGCTAGCGACAACGAGGAAAACGTGTTTCTGGTGGCATTTCGGACAGTGCCCATGGACTCAACCGGCGTTGCCCATATTCTTGAGCACACGGCTCTCTGCGGCAGCAAGCGCTTTCCTGTTCGTGACCCGTTCTTCATGATGATCAGGCGATCGCTGAATACTTTCATGAATGCGTTCACCAGTAGCGACTGGACTGCCTATCCGTTCGCCAGCAAGAACAAGAAAGATTTCAACAATCTGCTGAACGTGTATCTCGATGCTGCGTTTTTCGCGCGACTGGATGAATTGGATTTTGCGCAGGAAGGTCATCGGCTCGAGTTTGCAACCGGCGACGATCCAACCACCGAACTTCAGTACAAGGGCGTGGTCTTTAACGAAATGAAAGGTGCCATGAGTTCCACTAATAGCGTACTGTGGCACACGCTTACCAAATACATTTTCCCCACTACCACCTATCACTTTAACAGCGGTGGCGAGCCCGATCACATTCCCGATTTGAGCTATGAGGAACTGGTCGACTTTTACAAGAGCCACTACCACCCCAGCAATGCAGTGTTCATGACGTTTGGTGATATTCCAGCTTATGAACACCATCAGAATTTTGAAGAGCTGGCACTTAAAGAGTTCGATAAACTCCCTGTACACATAGAAGTTCAGGATGAGAAGCGCTACCTCGCTCCGGTGCGGGTTGAGGAACATTATTCAGTTGATGAAACTGAAGGCAACAAGACTCATGTCGTTGTAGGGTGGCTACTCGGACGAAGCACCGAGCTGACAGATCTGTTCAAAGCGCAGCTGCTGAGCAGTGTCCTGTTGGACAATAGTGCGAGCCCGCTGTTGAGAGTGCTGGAAACCTCCGAGTTGGGTAGCGCGCCATCACCCATGTGTGGCCTGGAAGACTCCAACCGGGAGATGACTTTCATGGCAGGACTGGAAGGCTGTGATGCTCAATCTACTGCCGCCGTTGAAGCGCTGATAATCGATACTCTGCAACAGATTGCTGATGAAGGCATTGACCAGAATCAGGTAGAAGCAGCCCTGCATCAATTGGAACTCAATCAGCGGGAAATTTCCGGTGACAGCTATCCTTATGGATTGCAGCTTATTCTCACCGGCCTTTCCACTGCCCTGCATCGTGGCGATCCAATCAAGCTACTCAATATGGATCCCGTGCTGGAAAAACTCGGTGAGTGGATCAAAGACGAGGCATTCATTCCGAATCTGATTCGGGAATTGCTGCTGAACAACCCACATCGGGTCACGGTTACGTTGCAACCGGATAGTGAACTGGCGGAACGCAAGGTAGCGGCCGAAAAACAGCGCCTGGCCGCCCTCTCCTCACAGCTGCAGGATTCCCAGATCGAAACACTTGTTGCTCAGGCTAAAGCGCTCAGCGAAAGACAGGCGCAGGTTGACGACCCCTCACTGCTACCCAAGGTGGGTCTGGCAGATGTGCCTGACAGTATCAGTGTGCCGGAGCGCAAAGAGTTCAAGCTCAAGAACTCGGGTTTACCCGTCAGTTTTTACGAGCAAGGTACCAACGGTCTGGCCTATCAACAGATTATTTTCGATCTTCCGCATCTCGAAGAAGACTTGCTGCATGTCTTGCCGTTATACACCAGCTGCATTTCCGAGTTTGGCGTTGGCGACAAAGACTACAGCGAGATGCAGACCCGACAGGCACAGATCAGTGGCGGCCTGAATTGTTTCACCAGCATTCGCAGTGATATTAACGATGTGCAGCAAAGCAAATCCCTGCTGAGTTTCTCGTCCAAGGCGCTGGTGCGTAATCATGCACAGCTCACCGAGTTGCTCTACGACACGATTCATCAGGTTCGCTTTGATGAGTCGCAACGTCTGAAGGAGATCGTTGACCAGATCTGCGCCCGCAAGGAAAGCAGCATTACAGGTCAGGGCCATAGTCTTGCCATGAGCCTGGCGTCCAGCGGCATGAGTCCGGTAGCACAGTTATCGCATCGCTATGCCGGGCTGGAAGGCATCCAGTATATGAAGTCTCTACGCGATGCCCTCAATGAAGAAAGCGCGCGGGAGAAGCTGCTGGCAGACTTCGCACGCCTGCATGCGCAAGTACTTGCCGCGCAGCCGCAATTCCTCTTGATCGGTGAAGCAGAGGATGAACCTTCCCTGCTTGAACATCTGGATCAACATTGGGGGCAAACCGCGGGACCCATCGAGTCTGCTCTTGCTTTCGAGCCAGTTCGCCAGCAGATCAGAGAGGCCTGGACGACCGCGACACAGGTCAACTTCTGCGCCAAGGCATTCCCGACCGTGCCCTCCGGCCATCCTGACAATGCCCGCTTGCACGTACTCGCCTCATACCTGCGCAATGGTTTTCTGCATCAGGCAATTCGTGAACGCGGTGGTGCTTACGGCGGTGGCGCCAGCCAGGATGCCAATTCAGCATCTTTCCGTTTCTTCTCCTACCGCGATCCGCGGCTTGAAGAGACCCTCACGGATTTCGACAAGGCCGTCGAGTGGGTGATTAATGAAGAGCAACCTGAGCATCAGCTTGAGGAAGCGATACTGAGCGTCATCTCAACCATGGACAAGCCGACGTCACCCGCTGGTGAAGCAAAGCAGGCTTTCTACAACCATCTGTTTGGCAGAACCCTCGAACACAGGATGGCATTCCGGCGTCAGGTTCTGGCCACAACACGGCAGGATTTACGTGATATTGCTGAGCGTTATTTGCGTCCCGAACAGGCCAGTATCGGCATAATTACCAATAAAAATGCCGCGGATGCACTCACTATTGATCAGCTGAATATCGTAAATCTATAGTAATATCAGCATGTTATGACTTGCATTGGGAATTTTTTACAGCGCGCAAAAAAATAATAAAAAAAATTGGAAACTTCGGAACTTATCCGGATAGCCGCAGTCTGATTAAGTGTAGGTAGATGTCATACAAAATTGTGGGTTTTGTTTCATTTATCTCTCCCTTGATAGTATATTTAAGCCCGATAGTTCTCGCTGTCGGGCTTTTTTCTGCCTAACCCTCACCCGCCCAACCTGGGCTCCTCAGACTCAATAATCGCGATAATGGATCAGAAGCAAGCGAAAACGGAAGCCACACGCGTGACCGTTATCGGGATGGTTCTGGATATCGTTCTTGGTGTCGGCAAGATCGTCGGCGGCATCTATGCCCAATCGTTCGCACTGGTCACCGACGGCATTCATTCGCTCTCCGACGCCTTCACTGATACCTTTGTTCTGATCGTCGCTCGCCTGGCGCACGACGAGCCCGATGCCGAACACCCTTACGGTCACGGACGCTTCGAGACACTGGGTACGGTGGCCATGGGCATGGTGTTTTTCGCAACGGCGGGCGTGCTGCTCTACGACAGTTATCAGCGCCTGTTGAGCAGCGAAGCCATACCTACACCTGCACTCGCCGGATTGATTTTCGCGGGCTTGTCCATCGCTGGTAAAGAATGGATCTACCATTACACCATGCGCGTCGCCAGACGACTCAATTCGAGCCTGTTGAAAGCGAATGCCTGGCACAGCCGCTCTGATGCCATTACTTCAATCGCAGTTTTCATTGGCATCTTTGCAGCCCAGCAAGGCCTCGCCTGGATGGACATCGTAGCGGCGATATTTGTAGCGCTGTTCATTGCCAAGATCGGATTCGATCTCTGTATCGATAGCATCAGGGAACTGGTCGATACGGCAGTACCACCGGATCGCCAGGAGCAACTCAGGCGCTGCATCAAGAGTGTTGAGGGTGTGCGAGGTATTACGGCACTACGCTCCAGACTCTCTGGCGGCAAGATGATTCTCGAACTTCACCTGTTGGTTAATCCTCTGATTTCGGTATCAGAAGGACACCAGCTCGGTCAGCGAGTCACCAGAGCCTTGCTTGGGCGATTCAGCGATATCAGTGACGTGATTGTGCATATCGATCCAGAAGATATCGACAAGGCTGCAGTGGACCAGCGGGAAGATTTGCCCGATAGAAATACCGTGCTGGCAACCATCCGCGAACGCTGGGGAAAAGTGCTCGACGAGTCAGCAATAGACCGGGTCGCGTTGCACTATTTCGAACACGGCATCGATATTGAACTCTTTGTCAAACTGGACACGATTCCGCGCGAGCTGACGCAACAGCTTGAATCGGTATTAACTGAGCTGGGCTACGTGTCGGGTCTGAAGGTGTACAACACACTCTATGGCAAGAGGCTGCAGCCAGTACTCTCTTCTTGAGAGTCTCTTGAGAGTGTCTTGAGGGTGCCCTGACATTACCCCGCGCGCTGTGACTTGATAAGTTCGTACGCGGCTTTGATGTCCTGCGCTTTTTTCGTCGCTATGTCGATCATCTCTTCAGGCAAGCCTTTCGCTACCAGTTTGTCGGGATGATGCTGGTTCATCTGCTTGCGATAAGCTTTCTTCACCTCGTCCATGTCGGTGCTACTGGTGACACCCAGTAATTTGTACGCTGCCTGCAATCGATCGGCGAGAGACTCCTGTTCCGCAAATCGTGCCTGTCCCGTAATCCGACTTAGCAGCTCTGTGAATTGCGTCTGACTGAGACCCAATTGCCGGGCGAGATCTTCCAGTATCTTGCGCTCGTTGGCGTGCAGACTTCCATCGGCCAGTGCGGTGGTAATAATGATCTCAAGAAACATCTGAACCAGATTCGTGCGACGCTGTACTTCACGGCGAAACTGCGTGAGTACATCCTGGACCGGGAATCCGGTTTGCTTGCCCTGATTGAAGAGATTAATTGCAACCTTGCGCTGATCGGCATTCAGCTGCATTTGCTGCATGACCCGCTCAGCCATTGCGATTTCATCACGCGTTACCCGGCCGTCGGATTTTGCGATATAGCCCATTACCGCGAATACGGTCGTGAAGAACACTGACTGCACTCTCTCGGTCTGACCGAGATCAAGCCCGTCATTCGAACGAATGCCGCCCAGGCCATCATCAAAATAATTACCCAGCGCCGCTCCGAGAATAGCTCCCACTGGACCGCCCATCATGAACCCGAAGGCGCCACCCACTACTTTGCCCCACCAGTTCATAATGCATTCGCCTTGCTAAACAGAGATTGGATTGTTGTCAGTATTACCGGAAGCGGAACACTCAAAAGAAAAGTCGCTGAAACCAATTTTTATCAAGCTCTCTTTGACAGGAATTCAATTGTACTGCGAAGCGATCGGCATTGGCCTGCACGTTGGCTGCCGCATCCAGAAGCCACCGTTTCTCACGGTAGGTGCCTCGCTGATAGCCTCCATTCCCCTCATGATAGGCAAGATAAAGATTTCTTGCATCGTTGCCTGGAATGCTGCTTATGCGCCGGGAATTTGCGTTGTACCAGGCGACAAAATCGATGGCATCAGCAAAATTGGCTCGCGATGCACGTGAATTTCCAGAGCGCTGTTCGTACTCGGACCAGGTGCTGTCCAGTGCCTGCGCATAACCGTACGCTGTCGATGGCCTCGGCCCTGGCAATATCCACAAGATGCGTGAGCGCTCAGGTTTGGCGCGGGCCCGAAAGCTGGACTCCTGATAGATAAAAGCCATGTTTACGGCTATTGGAATATTCCAGCGATCGGCTGAGGCTTTCGCCGCTTTATACCAGGAGCGCCTGTCTTCAAAAATGCTGCACACATTGGCAGTATCACGGGGCTGGGAAGCAGTACAGGAAACCAGTCCCAACAGGCTGAGGGTGAGCAGCAGCTTGCTTGGTCTCCTAAGCACAGCAATGCAAAAGTGCTGAGTAAAATTTGTTGTAGCGTCCATTATCAAACTCTTTGTGCGTCATTAACCTGTTCGGTACAGGTTTGATTTCTGTTGGTACGACAGGTCGTACACGTGTCGCATGTAAAGAGCTTTACCCCTGAAGAAGGATTCCACTTCTCCAATGATCAGAAAATTCTGCCTCTGATCTCCATTCAATTCTTATCTGATTGATATTCTAGCTTCTTAGATCATTCAAACGAGCTAAAAATTCCTCTTCATCCAGTATTTTTATCTGCAACTCTTCAGCTTTTGTTAATTTTGAACCCGCCCCAGGCCCGGCTACAACGCAATCTGTATTCTTTGACACGCTACCGGCCACTTTCGCGCCCAGAGCAAGCAATTGCGCTTTGGCGTCATTGCGGGTCATTTTTTCGAGTGTTCCGGTCAGTACCCAGGTTTCACCACTTAACGGTTTGCTGCCTTGATTGACACTAACATCCGGCCAGGATAGCTCCAGGTCTTGCAATTGCTTGATAAGTGCCAGGTTGTCCTCATTGTCAAAAAACGTCGCGATGTGCTCTGCCACGATCGGCCCGATGTCTGGCACTTCCACGAGTGCGGCTTCGTCAGCCGCCAGAATTGCAGGCAGATTCCCAAAATGATTGACCAGCGCTTCGGCCGTTGCCTCACCAACCTCTCTGATACCTAACGCGTACAAAAAGCGCGGCAAGGTAGTCTGTCGTGACTTGGCGATAGCGTTAACAAGGTTTTCAGCGGACTTGGGGCCCATGCGTTCCAGCTCGGCCAACTGGCTTGCTTCCAGCCTGAAGATGTCGGCGACACTCTTGATGAGCCCTGCATCGACTAGTTGTTCAACCAGCTTGTCGCCCAGCCCTTCGATATCCATTGCGCTTCGGGAGGCGAAGTGTTTGATAGACTCCTTGCGCTGCGCCGGACAAATAATCCCTGCCGAGCAGCGATACAAGACCTCACCGTCTTTCTCAACAGCTGA
>JASBUV010000201.1 GCA_030147705.1 Gammaproteobacteria bacterium | reverse complement strand
CAGCTCGAACGCTTCTCACTGGACGGGGTCAGCTACGAATCATTTAACACCTCTGGCGGCATAGGAACACTTGCCGAAACGTTGCTTGGCAAGGTTCGGCATCTGTCCTATCAAACCATCCGCTATCCTGGCCATCGCGACATCATGAAGACTCTGCTTCACGATCTTGGACTGCGAGACCGCAGAGACCTGTTACGCGATGTACTTGAGAATGCCGTACCGGCAACCATGCAGGATGTGGTGCTCGTGTTCGTGACTGTCAGCGGTCGCAAGAATGGTCGATTGATGCAGGAAACCTATGCGAACAAGATCTACAGCGCGGAAATAAGCGGAGAATTCTGCAGTGCGATCCAGATCACCACGGCATCAGGAATCTGCGCAGTTCTCGATCTGCTTCTGTCTGGCTCCCTGCCGCAGAAGGGTTTTGTGCGTCAGGAACAAATCGCACTCGCCGACTTCCTCAATAACCGATTCGGTGCACATTACGAGCAGGAGGTTGTCATCCATGAAGCTGCATGAATTGAAAGCGGCAGATACCGCTCACGACGTCAATTCTACGCTGCAGCAATGCCTGTTCACACTGGGCGTAGAACTCGAGTCAGTCAAATCCCGGTCGGGCAATGCGCTTGATGTTTACTCGCCGATTGATGGCTCGCATCTGGCGAGTATCGATCAGGCCAGCCCCGGTGAGGTCGAACTGGCAATGAATCGTGCCGAAGAGGCTTTCAGGGTTTGGCGCAAAGTACCAGCACCGAAACGCGGTGAGCTCATTCGTCTGTTCGGGGAAGAGCTGCGCAATAACAAGCAAACTCTGGGAACGCTTGTCACTATTGAATGCGGCAAGATCTTGCAAGAAGGTCTGGGCGAAGTTCAGGAGATGATTGATATCTGCGATTTCGCTGTCGGGCTCTCGCGTCAGCTGTATGGCCTGACCATTGCGTCAGAGCGCGCCGAGCATACCATGCGCGAAACCTGGCATCCTATGGGGCCCGTCTGCGTCATATCGGCATTTAACTTTCCTGTCGCTGTGTGGGCCTGGAATTTTGCACTCGCGGCTGTGTGCGGGAACAGCGTGATCTGGAAACCTTCAGAAAAGACCCCTCTCACAGCCCTCGCCTGTCAGGCGCTCTTTGAAAAGGCTATGGGAAGGTTTGATGACGCTCCCGAGCATCTGTCACAGGTGTTGATCGGCGAGCGTGATGTTGGTGAGCAGCTTGTCGATGACGCACGCATGAAGATAGTCAGCGCCACCGGTAGCTGCGCCATGGGACGTGTAGTAGGTCCCAAAGTCGCAGCCCGATTCGGGCGCTCCATTCTCGAACTCGGAGGCAATAACGCCATTATTGTCACCCCGTCCGCTGACCTGGAAATGGCAGTGCGAGCCATTCTGTTTGGTGCCGTAGGAACGGCAGGCCAACGCTGTACTACTACACGCCGCCTGTTCGTGCATGAATCGATCTATAAGAAATTGATTGCAGCACTCAAGAGTGCCTACCAGAAAATTACCATCGGCAACCCGCTGGATGATGGCGTCCTGGTAGGTCCTCTTATAGATAACTCTGCATACGACAACATGCAAAATGCACTGACACTCGCCTCCGAACTCGGGGCTACCGTGCATGGAGGGAGCAGACTGGACACGGGTGATGGTTCCGCCTATTACGCACAACCCGCGCTCGTCGAGATGCCCGATTCCATCAGCAACGTACGCGAAGAGACCTTTGCCCCAATCCTTTATGCCTTCAGCTATACGGATCTGGAGGATGCCATCGCGCGCAATAACGACGTACCACAAGGCTTGTCATCAGCGATTTTTACCAACGACATTCGCGAAGCCGAGTTGTTTGTCTCAGCTGTTGGCAGCGATTGTGGTATAGCGAACGTCAACATTGGCACGAGCGGCGCCGAAATCGGTGGCGCCTTCGGAGGAGAGAAAGAGACGGGTGGCGGCAGAGAGTCAGGATCCGACGCATGGAAAGGATACATGCGGCGCAGCACTTCGACGCTGAATTACGGTGCCGAATTACCACTGGCACAAGGGATCAGATTCGATCTTTGACAGTGAGTTTCATGCCGTATCCTGTCATCGGGCAGGATACGGGACTCACATTTACACCCACACTCAATAGAGCGATATGACGATCGGTTCATTGAACTTGAGCGTGCCAAAGGGAGATTCTTTGGCAACGTAGCGTTCGACCGTGTAACCGGCTTCTTCCAGAAGTGCGAGCACATTGTCCGGGCCAGCGAAATGAGCAACCCCGGCGAGAACCATTTCAACCTCAGGGGTTTCCAGCAGGGATTCAATGACAGGTATCCAGTTCCTGTTCCGGTTCGCGAGTATGCTCTCATACTGTTGGGGATTGCTGCGTTTGAATGCGGCATTGCTCGCGGCCAGCTCATCGATTCTTCCTTCGCGCCACTGCCCGATCAAATTCCGTAGATCTTCTTCAATCTGACCACTCTGTATGTAAGCCAGCCGAAGCAAATAAGTCAGGCTCCAATTGATATTGACATCCCTGTAGGCATCGACAATTGCACCAATCTGTTCGTCAAACAGCTCCAGTCCGGCTGTTGGTTTGCCTTCGGACTCTGCCAGTTCTTCGAAGAAGTCATCGACTCCCGGACCAAATCCATAGCTGCGCGCGCCGAAGAAATAGAGCACAGAGTTGAAAAATTCCGGGCGTCTGCGCTGATAGTCCTCTAGCGTTCGGTCAAAGCCTTTAAAAAAATCATCGAGAATTGTTTGCAAAGATGCGGAGAGTAACGGCAACACAGTTTCGCCAGGGGGCAAATTGAACCCTTCCAGATTTTCATTGGTGACCGGGATCGCCGGATCCACTTCGAACACCACCAGTTCAGAATTCCGATAGGCTTCTTCGAACTGCGGTGGCAGCGGGTAGTCCTGGTCCTGCAAAAT
>JASBUV010000200.1 GCA_030147705.1 Gammaproteobacteria bacterium | reverse complement strand
CATTCTTATCGAGATTATTGGATTGAAGGCTATTCGAATTTAAGAAAGCCTGAAGAATCAGGGTAGAGTGTCTACAGGTCAATTGGAAGGGAATACAGGCCCGGCAGCGCAACAACTTGTAACAGGGGATACAGGGAGTAGCCAGTAACTAGTTGCTCGCCCACCAGTGCGCCGGGCTTTTGCGAACACGCTGAGCGATTTTAAAATCGCTCAGAAACTTGTTCAGGAATTCGTCTGATAATCAGCGAATGGCGATGGGATTGATCACCGTTTGCACCGCGCCTTTGAACTTCGGCTGACCTAGCACAAACAGAAATTCACTCACCCCATCTGCGGCCAACTCGGCGGTGTTCATGCTCTCCAGAATGTAGACGCCATTCTTGGCCAGTAAAGTCTGATGAACGGCGAAACTGCGTCCGGCAATTTCAAAAGGAATGACTTCAAGCGCGGGTGTATCTGCGCCAATCGCTACAACACCGAGATCTGCAAGATATTGCGCGCCTTCAACGCCTGGGCCGGGTTGTACCGAGATGAAGCGCTGATTGTCGGTGCCAAGCAGCTGCATCCAGCCGGTATGGAAAATCACTACGTCGCCTTGTCTGATGCTAATGCCTTGTGCGCTGGCGGCCGCGTCAATTTCTGCACGGTTGAAGGCAGTACCTTCTGCCACCATGTCGACGCCGAAATAGTCAGCCATGTTGAGCAGAACGCCGCGCGTGACGATAGGCGGAATAGTGTGGGTGCCAAGCTCAGCCAGCCCGTCGTCGCGTCGTAGCTGATCGGTGGTCAAACCGTTGTAATACTGGTTGCCAATGCCCAGATGGCCGAGTCCATCGATCTGCGAGCCAATGCCAAAGCTCGTGCTGACACGCTCGTCATGAGACGTGGTGACGTCCGCTCCAACTTCAACGCCTTCCCCGGATGACACGATATTGATGTCATAGGTGCGCGTGCCATAGGCCGGTGAGTCTTCAGCAGTCTCAATACCGAGTGAATACACTTTGCCGCTGGTGATCAGCTCGGCAGCCTGCAAGACCAGTTCGGCATTCAGGTAATTCGCAGCGCCAATTCGGTCATCAGCTCCGAAGCGTGATGGCACCCAATCCTGGGCAAACAGCAGACAAGGAGTCGTGAGTGTGAATATCAAGGCGGTCATTGTTGTTTTTCTGGGCATGATCTTCATTTCTCTTCCGTGGTAAATGATTCTGGTAGCGTCACTGCTCGAAGCAGTGTGGCAATAGCTGCGCTGACCTAACTCGCTGGCTCAGCTCGCTGATACAGGAGTTAAATTGATCATACACCGCTTGCAGTGGGTGACAAGATGTTTGGATTGGGTATCATCTGTTCTAAATACCGGGTTCTGGAGTTACTGCCCAACCTGACACTCTGCGCCTGCCGACAGGCAATCGCGATACCGCTGCGGTCGAGACAACGCTATGGAAGAAGAATTACAGCAAGCACAAGAGGTCTACAATCTCATTGTCAATTATCTGGTGACTTACAGTTTCCAGATTCTCGCGGCAATCATCATCATGCTGCTGGGCAATCTGGTTGCCAAAAAAGTCTCCGCGTTTCTCGAAGGCTTCATGGTCAACAAAGGGCTCGATATCACGCTGAGCCGTTTCGCCGCCAGCTTCGTCAAGATAGTGATCATTGCTTTTGCCGCAATCACTGCACTGGATATGCTGGATATCAGCGTCACGCCATTTGTTGCGGCAGTTGGTGCATTGTCTCTCGGAGCAGGCCTCGCCTTGCAGGGATTGCTGTCGAACTACGGAGCAGGGGTCAGCATTATTGTTGCCCGGCCCTTTGTGGTTGGTGACACCATAAAGGTGCAAGGGGTAACGGGAGTCGTCAAGGAAGTGAAGTTGGCCTATACGATTCTGAGCAATGAAGATGAAGTTGAAATCACTATTCCCAACAGACACATCGTGGGCGAGATCATTCACAACTCGCAGGAAAACAGCATCATCGAATCCACAGTGGGAATCGCTTACGCATCGGATATCGAGCGGGCCATCGCCGTGATTCTGCGTGCGGTGACATCCACCGAAGGTGTCAGCACTGCTAAGCTACCGCAAATAGGCATCGACAATTTCGGCGATAGCAGCATCGATATCGGCATGCGCTACTGGGTGCCAACAGACAAACTCTTTGCCACCAAGTACCGCGTCAATCAGGCGGTGTTCAAGGCGCTGGAAGAGAACGGCATTGAGATTCCGTTTCCACAGCGCGATGTGCATCTCGTGCCCACCGATTCGTGATTGCTCAATAGTTTGCCGGCTGAAAAAATGAAAAAGGCCGAGTCAGGAAGCTGACTCGACCTTTTTGTTGGTAATCAATTTGGGAATTGATTTGCCAGAGTATTATTTGCTCTTGGCTGCAGCATTAACCAATGAAGAGCGTTCTTTGTTGGTTATTACGCCAGCTTTGCGGAGTGCATTAGAGGTATGCGCTACACAGCTTACGAATTGACCGTGATTCTTGAACTCACCACCACATGCCAGAGCCAGTTCGTCAGCGACATTACAACCTACGGCATTGAATGTGTTAGCAACGCCAGAATCTACGCCATTGATGACTACGGTAGTAGAGATGATTGAATTCACGCAGGCATCTTCACTGTCTGACAGGCCATCGTCGTCGGCATCGGTATCGATCACATCAAATACAGTTGGATCAGTACCGTTAGCAACCTCGTCACCATCGTTCACGCCGTCGCCGTCAGTATCGGGATTGAGTGGGTCAGTACCGTAGAGAACTTCCTGGGTATTGGTAAGACCATCATCATCAGAATCTTCGAAAACAGTGCCGGTATTGGTTTCCAGGCGATACATGCCGCCTGCGAGACCGCCGCCATCAAAAATGATGAATTCCAACGTGTGCGTTCCATTCAGCGCTACAGGATACTGGAGTGGAGGGTGAGTGTTGCTCGTGTTTTGATAACCTACGAGATTGCCGTCCAGGTAGATCCAGGAACAGTTGTCAGCAAGTAAATCCAGTACGAATTCGCCGGTGCCGGTTACTTCAGTGGAATACTTGGTCCAGTTGTGGTCACCAGGTCCACCTGAACCAGAGGAATTGATGTTTGACCATGCATTGATCCATTCGGCAGAAAAAATGGCAGGATTCTGGGTTTGCCAGGGGTGTGCGTTGGTACCAAACTGAGTTGCTTTGTGTTGATTCTGCCAGTTCGCATCCGGGCCGACCGCTGGCGTTGGAGTACAGACAGTGGATGTCCAGTTTCCATCAGCCGTAGCTGGCAGAATTGGATCCCAGGTATCAACATGATCGCCGCTCGTGTAGACAACTGTTTGTGCGAACAGCGAGCCTGAGAACAGAGCAAGGCTTATTGATGCTAAGAACGCGTGGATGGGTGTTTTCATGAGAGCCTCTTTTTTAATCGTCTTATAGCTTGCAATGACTAGAGATAAGCCTCTCTTCAATGCAGCATTGTTATTGTCGCTTGTTAATAATTTTCCAAGTTTGCAGTTGCAATCCTTTCAAATAATAAGCTTTTTAATTCTAACATTTGTGACTATAGAGGCAGAGTGAATTTTGTGGATATCAAGGGTAAAAAACGTTGTTAAGATAGGGGGAATATACATCTATTCTATGGTTATGGCGGGAATATCCTGAATTACATAGGCATGAGATTCTTCAAGCTCCACCGAAATCACCGGGTAACAATTGCGGTTCACGAAGTTGGTTGGTCGTCGCTGTCAACGCCGAAAAAGAGGTGAAGTAATTGTCTGTGCCGGAATTTGAATCGGCTCAAACTATTCAGTGGGCGTGGAAGCTATGCGAGCAGGCTTGCGCATGGTGCGGCAGGGATTCTGTTTCATGCGCCATGCGGCCTTCCAGGCCATGCCTGTCATGTAGTTGATTTCATTGACGCGCAGGCGACACGCTTCCTGGATCGTTTCGACGTTCAACAGTTTGCCGAGATTGTCGAAATCGTTGTTGCTACCGGCGTACAGTGTTACCCAGTAGTTGTTGTAGAGTGCAGACATGGAGGTTGCCTGTTTCTCGCCGTCGACACTGATGGTCAGCGTACGCAGATAACCATTCTCTTTCAGTTCACTGACTACGCGGCGCACTTCCTGCTTGCCGCCGTCGGTTGAATGATCGGAGTCCGCGCCGAAGTTCTTCACGCTCAGGGCGAAGAACAGGTCTGACTCATCGGCTTCGTTCCACACGAGTTCGATGTTGCGCTCCCGAATCTTGCGCAGGTCGCGCTGGAAGCTCTTGCGTTTGTCGTTGGAAAAATTCTGCAGCATGTGATTATCGAAATCGTAATCAAAATCGGCAGGCACCAGATAGAACTGATGATCCAGTTCGGTGAAGTTTTCGGTGTATTGCGGATGCATCGCGAGCAACTCGTCCACGTAGCCGCCGCGCAAATCGAAGAAATCAGTCTTCGCCGGAAGCTGCTCGTAGAATTCAGGAAAGTCTTCCAATCGAATCCACAGATCCCTGCTGTCCGGGTAGCTGCCGCCGAACAACTCGTTACTACCATCGGTGCTGTCTTCGACGAGCGGAATCAGGCCGTCGACCTTGCCGTCTGTTTC
>JASBUV010000219.1 GCA_030147705.1 Gammaproteobacteria bacterium | reverse complement strand
TGGACAAAACGTTCCAGAATCCGCATCCCCTGCAGAGTATGCGTCACTTCCGGGTGAAACTGGATCCCATAGAACTGCCGTGACTCATCCGCCATGGCAGCAATCGGCGCGCTATCGGTGGCCGCTACCAGAGTGAAGCCTTCAGGCAATACAGTAACCTTGTCGCCATGGCTCATCCACACGTCAAGTTGGGCAACGCCATTCTCGTCTACCCGATCCTCGATACCCTCGAATAACTTACAGGTGGAGGTAAGATTAACCCGCGCAAATCCGAACTCAGACCGAGCCGAACCCTCAACCTTGCCACCGAACTGTTCCGCCATGGTTTGCATGCCATAGCAAATGCCAAGCACAGGCACACCACATTCAAACAAAAAATCCGCAGCGCGTGGCGATGCGTCAGTATTGGCTGATTCCGGACTTCCGGAAAAAATTATTCCCTGTGGAGCGAATCGCTCAAGCTCAGCAGGATCAACCTCGTAATCCCAGATCTCACAATAAACCCCAGCCTCACGCACACGACGAGCAATCAACTGCGTATACTGCGACCCGAAATCCAGAATAAGAATCTTCTGGCTATGAATATTTTTTTCAGCCATAAACAAAAACAAAAAAAGAGAAATTAAAAAACACTAAACTCGAAAGTATAGAAATTCGAGGTTCCATAAAGCGCGACAGTTGGAATGATCCTGATGGGTGAGAGACGAGGCGAAAGTAAAAAGCGATTCGGGCGCTTACAAGATCGTAAGTGACCGGATCGCTTTTTGCTTTCAACTAAGTATCTCGCCCGTCAGGGGCATTCCCACTCAAGAAACCCGGTAGTTGGGGGCTTCTTTGGTGATGTTCACATCATGCACATGCGACTCACTCATACCCGCCCCTGTGATCTTCACAAACTGGGTCTTGGTACGCATCTCGGTAATATCCTTACTGCCGGTATAACCCATGCTCGAGCGCAAACCGCCCATCAACTGATGCACAATAGCGGACATTGGGCCTTTGTATGGAACGCGCCCCTCGATCCCTTCTGGAACGAGTTTCTCGGCACCGCCATCGGAATCCTGAAAATATCGATCACTGGAGCCTTGCGAGTGGGACATGGCACCTATAGAACCCATGCCACGATAGGCCTTGTAGCTGCGTCCTTGATAGAGCTCAACTTCGCCAGGCGCTTCTTCAGAGCCGGCGAGCAAACCGCCCACCATAACCACGTGGGCTCCTGCGGCGATGACTTTGGCGATGTCGCCCGAGAAGCGAATGCCACCATCAGAGATCACGCAGATGTCTGTGTCTTTCAAAGCTTCCACAACATTGGCAACTGCAGAGATTTGCGGCACACCAACACCGGTCACTATTCGCGTCGTGCAAATGGAGCCCGGGCCGATGCCTACTTTGACTGCATCCGCACCCACTGCCGCCAGATCCCGAGCAGCATCTGCTGTCGCAATATTGCCGCCTACAACGGATATCTCGGGATAGCGCTTCTTGATATTGGCTACCTGATCAATCACACCCTGTGAGTGTCCATGCGCCGTATCCACGATAACGACATCGGCACCCGCCTCGATAATCGCATCTACACGATCCGCCGTATCTGCTCCCGTGCCGACGGCAGCAGCTACGCGCAGCCTGCCGAATTCGTCCTTGCACGCACGCGGGTAATCTTCTGATTTACGAATATCCTTGAGCGTGATCAGACCTCTGAGCTCAAAATCTTCATTGGTAACGAGGATCTTCTCGATTCTATGCCGATGTAGCAGCTCTTTGACTTCATCAAGTTTGAAATCTTCCTTGACGGTCACGAGGCGATCTTTCGGCGTCATGATACTCGCCACGGAAGCATCGAGATTACTCTCGAAGCGCACATCGCGGCTGGTCACGATACCAACCAATCCGGAACCGTCCAGGACTGGCATACCGGAAATATCGTTCTCTTTAATGAGCGCAATCAAATCGCGCACTGTCGCAGTGACAGGAATGGTGATGGGGTCCTTGACGACTCCGCTCTCGTATTTTTTGACGACTCTGACTTCGCGCGCCTGTTTCTCGATCGACATACTCTTGTGAATAACGCCAAGACCACCTTCCTGAGCCATGGCTATTGCAAGCCTTGCTTCAGTAACAGTGTCCATAGCCGCAGATATCAGCGGGATATTGAGGCCGATAGACTTGGTGATTCGGGTTTCGAGACTTACTGCTCGAGGCAGAACAGTAGAGTGGGCAGGCAGAAGCAGAACATCATCGAATGTTAGAGCCTCTTCAGCGATACGTAACATAAGATTTCCACTATCCGCAAAAACGGCATTATACAGATGAGGATTGAGCTTGTATACATCACCCAGGAAAGCTGGCAGGCGCGTCAGGCTACGCCGCTCGCCTTGCAAGATAGCGATTGAAGCGCCAGCGGGAAAAGGGAATCAGAAACCAGAGAGCGAAGTAGATGTAGCCGGCAAAAGTAATCCATCGCTCGCTGGCGAAAAGCCCGATCAGGCAGGACACCAAAGCAACCCCGCATATGACCGCCCAGGTCAGGGTATTGCGTTGGCAGTAGGCGATTTCGACGCCATTGAGCTTTAGTGGAGCGCGAAAGCGCAAGGTATTCTGGTAGAGCGCGACAATCAACAGCGAGAGTGCCGCGAATCCCAGTGAGAAAAAGGCAAACAGATCAGCAACACTGTTGTCCGACCAGCCTGGGTTACTGAACAAGTCTGTACCGAGCCGCCCCTGTGACAGATAGACGACCGACGCCTGCACCATCAATTTGATCGGGTACACGAAAATAAGCATAAGCATCACGAGGCCGAGACTGAGAAACATAGTCAGTTTGTCCTGCAATCCGAAATTGCGCGACCACGTTGAATGCGCCAGCCAGACCGAGCCGATCAGGGAGGCGCTGAGCACGAATGCGGGGATATCACGAGAGAGTAGCAATAGCTCCTGGGGACTCTGGGGAATCTCATCAATACTGATCACGAGCATAGTGAAGGCGAACGCAAAGGCTGCATCGACAAAGGTTTCGATGCGGCTCATGTTTTCACCGCGGAGAATCCGTCCTTGCTGGCGTCGACAATTCGCCAAAAACTGATCGCTAAGCGGCTCCATCATAGTGGCTGCTCCCAATCGGAGGGTCTGCTGTGTTGGCTCGTACACTCTCTGTGTCGACCGATCTGGCCTGAGATTGACTGCACTTGCCGAGCCCGGCGACTTGCAACACAGAACGTCTGAACGCACACTAGCTGTCGAGAGCAGGCACGGCAACGACGGGGATTTGACCCTTTAGCTACCGCCCTGCCTCGCTAACAACGGTGGCAACGAAACCATAAAATCAAAATCAACCGGATTCACCAGCCTATGCCAGACTTGTCTCCAAGCAATCAACTGTTGCGCGAGCCTACGCTCCACTTCGTCGCAATCGCCATTCTCGTCTTTATAGTCTATGGCCTGCTGGGCACTGACGACGGCAAAGTACTGGAGCTGGACGGCCGCGAAATCGAGGCGCGCTTGTTTCTCGCAGAGTTGTCTGCCGGCCGGGAACTCACTGAAGAGCAACAACAATCGCTGGTCAATGCTTATGTCGAGGAACAACTTCTCGTCGCAGAAGCATTGGCAATGAATCTGGACAACGATGCGCGCATTCACGACATTCTTGCGCAGAAAATGCGCCATGTACTGAGTGCGGATGTTATTCAACCTAGCGCTGAAGAACTGGAAGCCTTTTACGCAGCCAATCAGGAGCGCTATCGGAGAGCAGCAACGGTCACACTCGATGAATTGGTCTTCAACACACGCGAAGAACTCGATGACAGCCTGCTCGGCCAGCTTCAGGCTGGAGCAGAACCCACTGCACTGCTGGCGCTGAGCCCGGGCACCGTGACCGATCTCGCGGGCGCGACCCAATTGGATCTTGCCAACATTTTTGCAGAAGACTTCGCCACTGAAGTCTTTTCTGCTTCGCCCGGCGAATGGACAGGGCCATTTGTCTCCAACCGTGGCCAACACTGGTTGCGTATCCGTAGCCGACAGGAATCAAGAGTCCCTACCTTGTCTGAAATAAGTGAGCGGGTACGCCTTGAATGGATTGCCAGCGAAGAAGAAGCGCGACTTCAGGACAAGATCAATGCGCTACGCGATGAATATTCGATTATTGTTCTCGAAGGTGAGGCGGAAGAGTGAATCAGTTTCGAATAACACTCAAGCGAGTTATAGCCTGGCTGTTGCTCGGGCTACTGAGCAATGGGGCGATCGCCCATGACGTCGATGTCACCGGAGTCGCCCGCATATTCCTGGACCAGCTGAATGAGACCGACTACAGCCTCTCGATAGTCGATCAGCAGGTTCCACCCCTGTTCGATGTGACACGCATTCTTCCCGAGCGTTGCAGCGCTCTGCCGATTGCGCAGTACAGTTATCGCTTCCGATGCAGTCCGGCACTTAACATCAACGACACGCTCGTGTTTCCGTGGACGCTTGAAGGGCTTGTCGTTGTCGCAAACTGGCAAGGCGGTGGGACAGGTGGAGAGACTGATGGAGAGACATCAGAGAACGGAAGCAGAGAAGGCATTTCCGGTTTCTTTCCGGGCGACGGCAGCGTTATCGAAGTGCCCATGACAGGCCTGCAAGCCGGTGCCGGTTCGCTGCTGAGTCTCGCGGAGCGCTACTCAATACTGGGTGCTGAGCACATCCTCTTCGGCATCGACCATCTGTTATTTGTACTTGGCCTGTTGTTGCTGC
>JASBUV010000199.1 GCA_030147705.1 Gammaproteobacteria bacterium | reverse complement strand
GGATCGCATTTCGCGACCTTCATGAATCCTCTGTCGCCAGTGCTCACGACTGCGTTGCCCGAGATCGAATCGTTCACCCGCCTGGGAATCACTCAGCACCTTATTACAGTGAATGGCGTCGATCAGTATCTCAATGTCAGTCAGGTGGATGATACGTTTTTCGACTTCTTTCGGTATGAATCTCTCGCTGGCGATCCTTCCTCAGCGATCACCGACGTAAGCAGCGCGGTGATTACCGAGTCGGCCGCATTGCAACTCTTTGGTTCTACTGATGCACAGGGCAGAAGCTTTGAGGTTGATGGTGAGTACATATTCCAGGTCGCGGCCGTAGTTGGTGACAATCCCGGCAATAGTCATCTGGTCACCAACATCTATGTGAACAACGACAATCTGCCTGCCATGTGGAACTACGCGTCTGTGTGGGAAAACATGGGTTCGGATGTGATGTATCACTATGTGAAGATCGCTGAGGGGGCAGACCCGGAACAGGTGGCGGCCAACGCGCTGGCTTTCTATACAGAAAATATCCAACCGGAGGCGACTCTGCGCATTACGCTGCAACCGCTGCGTGACATACATTTCACGACAGACCTGCAGAATGAAATGACGGTGCGCGATGACATCAGCCAGACCACCAAGCCGCTACGGCAGCGGGCTGACATTCTCGTTTTCAGCGGAGTGGCTTTGTTGACCCTGCTAATCGCCGCGATCAACTTTATGAACCTGCAGGCAGTACAGCTTACCAAGCGCACGCGTGAGATCGGTGTGCGCCGAATTTCAGGCTCATCCAATAGCGAACTGGTCGCCCAGTTTCTGATTGAAACCGGTGTGATCTCCTTCGTCGCGTTTTTGTTCGCACTGTTGCTCTGCGAATTGCTCTTGCCAACCTTCAGCACAATGGTTGCGGCAAGCATGTCGACAGAGACATTCGTAACAGCGTCCAATGTCAGTCTGTTAGCCGCCCTGTCTTTACTGGTAGGTTTGCTCGCTGGCGCGTATCCGGCATACAGCGCATCGCGGCTGCGTTCCGGAGCTGCGCTTCGTGGTGAGATCGTGCAAGGTGTGAGCAAGCATCGTTTCCGGTCGCTCCTGATCATTGCGCAATTCAGCATTTCCATCGGGTTGATTATTGCCAGCGGCATCGTCAACACCCAGATCAATTTTGCGATGCAAAAATCACTGGGCTTTGATCCTGAAAATGTAGTGACGGTTGAACTGCCCAACGGCGAAGCACGGCGTGCCTACCCGCTCATGCGCGAGCGACTGTTGCAGGAGCCGGGCATTCTTTCGGTCAGCACCGGTAGTGTGATTCCCACGCGCGATCTGTCTGACGGTACCTCCATGGTACGGGATAACTACGAACCTCGAAGCGAATTGGTAGCGCGCATGGTCATGGTTGGCGAAGACTACTTCTCGACACTGGGAATGGAATTTGTTGGTGGCCGCGCACTGACCGAAGCCGTGCCGACCGATACGACCAACTCGTTCTCCGCAACCGTGACCGAACGATCCGGTGGCATGGTGATCAATGAAACCGCGGCCCGCATAGTGGGCTTCGACAATCCTGCCGATGCGGTTGGTGCGACCTTTTCTTCAGAAGGGATGTTTCAGGGGCAGCTCTATCGCTCCGACGCCCACGTCGTCGGCGTAGTGCAGGATGCTCACTTTCAATCGGTGCGCAGCGAAATCACGCCGCTAATCTTTCTCATGCTGAACTCACGCAATGTGATGACTATCAAACTCAGTGATGCGAATCAGAGTGAGAGCCTCGCAGCGATAGATCGGGTATGGCGTGACCAGGTACCGGATTTCCCTATCCAGCGGAATTTTCTGGCTGATAGTTATACCGCCTTCTATGCCGGTGAAAACAGAACCTTCACTCTGTTTATTGGCCTGTCGTTGATCGCCATGACCATTGCCTGTCTGGGCCTGTATGCGCTGGCCTCATTCAATGCGGAGCGGCGCACCAAGGAAATCAGTATTCGCAAGGTACTCGGCGCGACTATTGCGAGCATCGCCGGACTACTGGCCTGGGATTTCTCGAGGCTGCTGATTATCGCAAACCTGATCGCCTGGCCGCTCGCCTGGTGGTCCATGCAACAATGGCTGCAAAATTTTGCCTATCGCACAGACATCAACATCATGATCTTTCTGTTCGCAGGCCTCGCAACTTTCGCGATTGCGCTCGCGACGACTTTCCAGCGTGCCTACTCAGTGGCTACACGCAATCCGGTACAGTCACTGCGTGCAGAATAGTAAGGCTAGAAGCTGAGCGTAAACTGACTACCTTCACCCTCTATACTGCTCACCGACAGTGAGCCCTGATTCAGTCGGGCCAGCTGTCGTGAAAGGGTGAGGCCGATGCCGCTTCCGTTTTCCTTGGTGGTGTAGAAAGGGGTGAAGATATTGTCGATCACCTCTTTGCTGATTCCGCAGCCGGTATCGCTGATGCGGATTAGGGTTTTGCCTTCATCCGTCAGTCGGGCTTCTATTCTGACCTTCTTGTTCTGCCTGCCTTTAACGGCATCGAAAGCGTTGCTGACCAGATTGATGATCACCTGTTCAAGCAGGCTTTCGTCGGCGGTGAGCACGAGCTCTTTTGGCTTGAGGTCGAAGCTGAATTCGATGCCTTGCTCACTGGCGCGCTCGGCGAACAAAAGATCGATGCGCTCAAACAGTGAGTTAAGAATGACATGCGCAAACTTCGGTTTTGGCAGGTTGCTGATGCTGCGGTATTTGTCGACGAAATCCATCAGACCCTGAGTACGAGACTTGATGGCTTCCAGCGACAGATGCAGATCGCGCGATTGCTCTGAATCCGGATCCTGCAATGCGGCCAAAGCTTCCTTGTCTGAGATCATGCCGTCGACGTAACGGCTTAAGGAGACGATAGGTGTCATCGAGTTCATGATCTCGTGAGTCAGTACCTTGATGAGTTTCTGCCAGCTTTCGATCTCTCGCTCGTCCAGTGCACCCTTGATGTTTTTCAGTGACACCAGTTTGTACTTCTTCTCCAGCAGCACAAATTCGGTCGCACTCAATATCAACTGGTTCAGCTCGCCATCCAGCACCAGTTTGAGCACTTTGTTTTCACCGGTCTCCAGATCTCGAACGGCCTCGGCCAAACCGGCATCGATGTTGGCGATGCTTTGCAAGGAAGGCAGATAGCGGCGCTTGAGTAACTGCTCTGCGGCACGGTTGGTAAACTCAATTCGAAAGTTTTCATCAAAACACAGCAACGCGGCGTCCACGTGATCTACGACCATCTGCAGATAGTCGGTCTGTGCCGAGCGGTCGGCCTTTAATTTTCGATATTTGGAGAGCAGCGTTTTCTGCGCTTCGATAAACGCGTGCGCGGCGAAGATCTGATTGGATGAGCCGCTGGAAGTGGTGAAGTCGTCGTGTGAGATATTATTGATAAACTGCGCGAAGTCGCGATTACTGCGCTCGACGATGCGAATAATATTACCGGTAATCATAACAATCAGCAGCAGGCTGATAATGGGCATGCCGATCCAGTCTGTTTCCAGCAGGCTGTAGCAAAACACGAACACCATTGCCAACAGAAACAGCACCTGAATAATCAGGCGCACATGCTGGGTCTGCAGGGTCTTAGTCAGAGAGGCCATACTTTTCCATCTTGCGGTAGAGCGTCGTCCGACCGAGGCCCAGGGCTTTGGCGACCTTGGTCAGGTTGCCTTCGTAGTGCTGAATTGCACGTTTGATTGCCTGTTCTTCGAGACGCGCAATATTCAATTCCATTTTCTCGCTCTGGTGTGAGGTGCGATTCACCACCACGTCCTCAGCTCTGAGTTTGCCACCATCGGCCACGATCACTGCGCGCTCCAGACTATGTTGCAGCTCACGAACATTGCCGGGCCACGAATACTGCTGCAGTTTTTTAACGTCTGCCGCTTCCAGCACTGGTGCGGGTTTATTGTACTTGCGTGCGTACATCTCGATGTAGTGTTTTGCAAGCAGGGGAATGTCAGAAGGTCGTTGTCGTAAGGACGGCAACACGATCTCAACAGTGTTGATCCGGTACAGTAAATCACGACGAAAATAAGTCTCGTCATTGAGACGCTCTCGCTCCAGATTGGTCGCGCAGATCAGCCGAATATCGAAGTTGGTACTGCGATCAGCGCCTACCCGAGTTACCTGGCGTGTCTCCAGCGCCTTGAGAAGTTTGGCCTGCAACGGCAGCGCGAGATTACCAATCTCGTCGAGAAATAGTGTGCCGCCATTGGCGACTTCGAAGCGACCGGCGCGATCCTCGCGTGCATCGGTGAAGGCACCTTTGCGATGGCCAAACATCTCAGACTCGAACAGACTCTCTGTGAGCGAACCCATGTCCACGCTGATAAGCGGCGAGCCATTGCGTTGCGACTGCCGATGTAGCGCGCGAGCAACCAGTTCCTTGCCCGTGCCGTTTTCGCCGAGTATTAACACGCTGGCGTCGGTGGCGGCGACCTTGTCGATCAGGGAGAACACTTCATTAATCGCGGGCGACTCGCCAATGATCTGACCGAAATCAGATTCGAGTTTCTCGTTCAGCGTGCGCTGGGTTTCCTG
>JASBUV010000207.1 GCA_030147705.1 Gammaproteobacteria bacterium | reverse complement strand
TTCGCCAGGGGGCAAATTGAACCCTTCCAGATTTTCATTGGTGACCGGGATCGCCGGATCCACTTCGAACACCACCAGTTCAGAATTCCGATAGGCTTCTTCGAACTGCGGTGGCAGCGGGTAGTCCTGGTCCTGCAAAATGTGAATAGTGCCGCCAACATAGATTGTATTCACGCCATTGCTGACTTCCCAAAGCGAGGTTTCGCTGAGCCTGTTGAAGCTTGCCGCGTGTAAACGATATCGACTCGTCGCACTGTCCAGCTTCAGTTGAACGTCATAGATTGCGTCAACAACCCTGACTTCACTGGACAAGATTTCTGTGACGACGCTGTAGCTAGAATCACACCCTGTTGCGCGAAATACTTCTTGCGATGAAACCACCGAGAAGCCGTCATCGGCCTCCCATTGCAGGGTTAGTGTGTAGCCTCGAATGCGACTAGGGTCCTCCGCTATATTGACGCAGGAAAACTCCACGACACCGGTTGCCGGGTCATAACGCCCCTCTGCCTGCAGCAAGGAAGCAGCACTCAGAGAAGCCAGAAGCAGAATCGATCTGGAGAAAAAGCAAGCCATGAGAAGCAGCGTGACCTATTTGACACTGGAATACGAAAAACAGGCAGGTAATGGATTAAACCTGGAGTCGGCGGAAGCTGGATCAGATAGAGTCAAAATGATCAGCACGGGCCGCCGGGTGATTTTCTCATTTGGAGGCATCGCAGTTCAAGAGGGTGGCTCGAAAGGGTGAAAAGAAACTTGCTGAAAGCCGGCTCAATTCAAACAAAACTCACGTTCACGCAGACTATTGAGCAGACATCCCACATTGCCAATTCAGGCCATGCGAGTTGTCTTTTACAATTGCAGCTCCACCAAGAATGAATGGAGCATCGTTGGCAATCAGGATGACATTCGCTTTCGCTCAAGCCATCATAATCGGGGTAACTGGACCCTATAGCCCTTAATCAGAGATTGATCATCCTGATTTGCAATTGATCAGAATTTTCAGTAAGCAAATTCGACGTCGTTCATCTCAGAGGCAGGAAACTTACCTCTCAATCCAGAACCTCGTACTTGTACAACCTCGAAAAATAGCAAAGCATCGGACCGTGACACGTTACGCGTAGAAATTACTGCGCAAAAAGTAGTATCTTCTAGCCCACTTCAGAAAAGGTGGGATAATAACAATGAACTACCGCAACTTGACTCTTGTCATTGTTGCTCTGGCGATACTCCCTGGTCTGGTTTCTGCCCAAAACCATGACTGGCCGAGTTACGGCGGTGACAATGGCTCCACTAAATACTCCCCTCTCGATCAAATCACTGCGACCAATGTCGATAGGCTGGGGGTCGTCTGGACATGGGATAGCGTCGATAACGCGACCGTGGCGACGAATATAGCCCAAGGCAATAGCACTCTGGTGCCAGGCGGCTACAAAGGGACTCCTCTCGTCATCGACGGCGTTATGTATGCCTCTACCTCCTTCGGGCGCGTGGTCGCTCTCAATGCCGCTGATGGAACACAGCTCTGGTCATTCGATACGCAGGCCTGGGCATCCGGACGACCTGCCAATCTCGGATTTAACACGCGTAGCCCCGCTTACTGGGAAGGTGGCGCGAAGAAACGCCTTTTCTTCGCCACGAATGATTCTTACCTGTGGTCGATAGATGCAGAAACCGGCCGTGCAGATACGGAATTTGGCATTGAAGGTCGTGTGGATCTAACCCAGGGTCTCAGGAGAGAGGTTGATCGCAACCAGTACGGGGTCGTTTCGCCTCCCCTCGTCAGCAACAACAAGGTGATAGTGAATTCCATCGTCAACGACGGTCCAGGAAGCCTTGAAATGCCTCCCGGTGATGTCCGCGCCTTTGATCCTGAAACGGGCGCTGTCGAATGGATTTTCCATACCATTCCTCAGCCAGGTGAGTTTGGTAATGAAACCTGGGAAGACAACTCATGGGAGTACACCGGCAATACCAATGTGTGGACGATTATGAGTGCCGACGATGAGTTGGGAATCGTCTATCTGCCAGTGGGGACACCAACCAATGACTGGTATGGAGGCAAGCGACCGGGAGATAACCTGTTTGCAGAAAGTCTGGTTGCGTTGGATGTCCATACCGGGGAACGTATCTGGCATTTTCAGACCGTTCATCATGGACTCTGGGACTATGATCTCCCCGCTGCCCCCACGGTCATAGACATTACTGTCGATGGACGCGCTATCAAAGCGGTAGCAGCAATCTCCAAACAGGGCTATACCTACGTCTTCGACCGGGTTTCCGGAGAACCCGTTTGGCCTATTATAGAACAACCGGTCCCGCAGAGTTCGGTGCCCGGAGAATCGGTCTCTCCAACGCAACCTGTCCCCAGCAAGCCAGCACCTTTTGAATCTCAGGGCATCACCGATGAGACCCTGATTGATTTTTCGCCTGAACTTCGGCAACAAGCTTTGCAGCTGATCGAACAATACGATTACGGCCCGTTATTCACGCCCCCTTCTTTAAGAGGCACGATAGTTCACCCGGGTTGGGGTGGCGGTGGCGAGTGGCACGGCGCCGCTTTTGACCCAGATACTGGCTTGTATTACATCCCTTCAGCCTCGGCGCCTATCCTCGTGCAGCTGAGAGAAGCGACCCGTGGTCGTGAAGAAATGGGGTACGTCAGAGGCGGACCACTTGGTGTGGCGGGCCCGAATGGCCTGCCACTGATAAAACCACCCTATGGCAGGATCACGGCAATCGACCTGAACACAGGAGACCATGCCTGGATGGTTCCTCATGGCGAAGGACCGAGGCAGCAGATCATTGATGCCGGCATTCTCGACCCCGGCCCCGTTGGAGGCAATAGCCGGACCGGCCCGGTGCTAACTCCCACTCTCCTCTTCGTCGCGCAACAAGATAATGAGCGTAGCCTGATACGCGCATTCGACAAAGCCAACGGAGCAATTATCGCAGAGATCGAACTTCCCCTGCCGCCTTCCGGAACACCCATGACCTATATGGTAGAAGGCAAGCAGTACATCAGCATCGCGGTGGGAGGTGGTACGGATGCCAAACTGGTTACGCTTGGGCTGGTTAACTAGAAGATACTTGCTAGAACATACGTTCAGATCGCGCCTGCAACGGCACAGTTTCGTCGCAGGCGCGTTTCACTCGAGAATTACAGTATCTACGCCGCTCTTTTCTGCGTTGAATCTGGCAGTGTTTGCTTTCTGGAGAAGTTGCTCTGCATTCAGATGCTCTGATGGAAAAATGGTCACGCCGATCTTGCAGTGGAGCCTGACCTCACGGGATACAGCGGGTATAGGCTTGGAAAGATTTTCGTGAATCATCTGGGCAAGAAACTCCGCCCGATCTGTCGTTTTCATAACTGGCAGAACGATCAGGAATCGGCTGCCGCCCGCACGGGCAAGCAAGTCTTCCGGGCGCAATAATGAATCAATCCGCGTACTCGCTTCTTTCAATATCCGGTCGCCTTCCTCTATCCCGTAGTTATCAATCAACTCGTCCAGGTTTTCCAGCCGAATCAACATCAGCGCGCCGCGACCGCCTTTGCTCTGCGCTTCCTCGAGCGCATTGCTCAGCCTTTCAGTAGCGAGTAACTGAGTACCGACTCCAGTTAGCTGATCGTAATTGATCAGATTCAGAATCCGGTCACGCTGCATTGAGATTTCAGATACCTTGGATGCCAGAATACTGCGATAGCCAAACATCACTATGCTGAATATGGTGAAGAAAGCTACAAAGGAAAAACCGAAGTTGATCCACTGCGGCAGATTGGTGTTGGCAACTTCGAGTGAAATCGCTGAGTTCAATTCTCCTGACAAATAGCCATTAGCTACGAAAACGAATCCGGCCAAGCTGATCAAGGCTATGAAGAACACAAAGCGAGGACCAAAAAAGAACACCGCTATCACAATAGCGATTGGCAAATACATGATCCCACCCTTGAGCTGTCCGAGGGAGTAGATCCCGGCAACGGGCACCATGTAGTACGCGAAGACCAGAAATCCTGCTTTCAAACGGGTGTCAACATGTTTCCGGAAAAGGAAGGCGAGCAAGACAAGGCCGTAGAGCAGAATCTGTATATTGAAAATGAACAGCCAGCCCGTTTGATCCATTCTGGCCAGTGAACCGGCTAGTGGCCCGGCCATCAGCACAGCCGTGGCGGCCAACAATCGGTTGGCGAGCCCGTCCAGTTGCTCCGGGTCGATGCCTCCGTAAGGTGTCCATTCACCTAGAATTTTCATGCCTGACTTTCCCGCGTCCCACGCGAAATGGGGTGATTTGCTAATTGATCAATGTAGCTCTATCCGTGGCTTGTCTCAAGCACAGAAGCGGCTATTTCTCATCCTCGATCCCGGATTACTCATCAGGGTCGCCTTCAGTACCCTGCTTCTACCCTGAGGAATCTGGCATCAGTTCGCCAGACGTCCTGACCTGAAGCAAGCAGAGCCAACTACTCGTTAACCCGCCGTAATCGACGACTCCGCGACTACCCACAGAGACAATCCACACAGATTCTAGCAAATTACGAAAATTCACTGCCTGATTGCTGTCAGAACGTAAGCGGAAATGTGAGCGAATTCCCAGTTTTCTGAAATTAATTATGTTCGCTGGGACAATCTGTCACTCAGTGACAGATATAGAGCTTGTATGACATGGCTCGACCTGTCTGGCGAACAACCCGATAGTGAACTCTCCTGGCAAGGTGATGCTCTCAATCAAACGCTTCTTTCATCCAATCAAGTTCCATGTTGTAGACACTAACCAACAAACGAAGTGTTCAGGCCAGTAAAGTGAACGATGTTCACACACGCCACTCACTACCATGCGAATGCGGCCTTTACCATTCAAACTAATTCGTTGGCTTTTTCGCTGGCATTACAACGAGATAAGGATAGGCTCACCATGGAGGATGCAATTGTCATCGTGTCCGACTCGAACACTGTTACGCACCATGATCTGCATCCAGAAAACATCCCGAATAGTGTTGTTGCTAACCATTTCAAGATCAATACGTCTAAGCTTCATGGGACCGAAGTGCCCACACCCCTCAACTATCAATGGACTGGATAATGATAACCTGGCTGCGCAGACTTAACCTGAACTACTTGCTGATCGGACTCACCACACTTGCTGGCAGTGCTCTCGCACAGCAAGACATTGAACTGCAAGTCACCGATCCCACCTTGCGCACGGACTCATCAGCCAGACGAGTTTTCACTCCAGACGATTTTGCCCGATTCGCACCGAGGAACTCTCTGGACATGTTGAACCAGGTTCCAGGCTTCTCGATCCGTGCAGATGATCAGGATCGCGGATTCGGCCAGGCGAATGCCAATGTACTGATTAACGGGCAGCGGCTGTCCAGCAAGTCGCAGGGTGTATTTGATCAGCTGCGCCGCATTACCGCGACTAACGTAGAGCAGATCGAGATCGTTGATGGGGCAACGCTGGACATTCCAGGTCTGTCCGGCCAGGTAGCCAATATTGTCACACGCGGTGGAGAAATAAGTGGCAGCTATGAATATCGCACCTTTCATCGACCAAAGTTTGCAGAACCTAGCTGGTTTGGCGGCGAAGTATCAATCAATGGCTCGACTCCTACTCTCGAGTGGAATGCCGCTTATACCCATGGCTCTGGCCGTGGTGCCGCTGGTGGACCCGGTGTAATTCTCGACGGGTCAGGTAGTTTGACGGAAAGACGCGACATCCATTCCCACTTCGAAGGTGATTTCCCGCAGCTGACCGCCAATCTTACCTGGAACGGACCGAACGAGATTCTGACGAATCTGAACGTGCAGTACGGTCGTGAATACATTAATTTTTCAAATGATGAAGATCGTGATCTGCTAAACGGCGTCGACCAGTTTCGTGACTTCGACAACAGAGGCCGCAACTACGCTTACGAAATCGGAGGTGATATCGAGTTCAATTTCGGCCCTGGCAGATTGAAGCTCATTGCATTGGACAGCTTTCAAGACGATGACTTTCACTCTCAGTCCGTGTTGCTCTTCGACGATGACAGCCCTGCAACCGGAAATCGATTTGCCAGCCAATCTGAGTCTGGCGAGCGAATTGGTCGCGCCGAGTATCAATGGGATGCTTGGGGCGGCAACTGGCAGCTCGATGCAGAAGCCGCTTTTAATGAGTTGGACCAGACTTCTCAATTGTACAACCTGAATGCAACAGGCGAGTTTGAAGAAATTCCGCTGCCAAACAGCACCGGCGAGGTCACCGAAGAACGCTATGAAATGATATTGACCCATATCCGCACACTTGCGGAGGATGTCACATTGCAAGTGGGAGTTGGCGGAGAGAACTCCGACCTCGCCCAGACAGGCCCAGGAGGTTTGACGCGAACATTCTGGCGCCCGAAAGGTTCACTCTCGTTATCCTGGGCTGCCAGTGATTCGTTGGACGTCTCATTCAAGATTGCGCGTACGGTAAGCCAGCTTTCATTCGGACAATTCCTCGCCAGGGTCAATCTGGAAGCAGGTAATGCCAATGCTGGTAATGTAGAGCTCAAGCCCACACTCAATTGGGAATCCGATCTGGAACTGGAAAAGAATTTCGGCGATTGGGGCTCAACAACCCTAAAGCTGTATTCTCGCATCTCAGAAGACTATATCGACGTGATACCGCTTGCGGGAGGCGGGGAATCCCACGGCAATATCGATAGTGCAGAGCTGATAGGTATTGACTGGAACAGCACCCTTAATCTGGATCAGCTCGGCTGGGCAGGCGCGAAACTGGATCTTGAATTCACGATTGAAGACAGCAACGTTGATGATCCGTTAACTGGAATAAGTCGACCATTCAGCAGGCACCGCGATAAGAGTGTAGATCTTTCCGTGCGCCACGATATACCTGACAGCAATTGGGCATGGGGCGCAGGAATTGAGTATTATCATGTACAGCCTTCCTATCGACTCTCCGAAATTGAACTCAATTACGAAGGCCCTACCTATACCTGGGCATTCATTGAACACAAAGATTTCTTCGGCATGACAGCAAACTTGAATGTCTTCAATCTCACCGATGGGCGTGCCATCTACCAACGCACCGTCTACACGGGAAACAGGGATAGTTCCGCTGTACTGTTCTACGAGGATCGAAATCTCAGCGTGCAGCCGATATTTCGGTTTGAGCTGTCGGGGAATTTTTAGCGAACCCCAATTCTTCGCCCTGATCATTAAAGAATGTGAAGACATTCCGCATATCAACTGGGTAGTCGTTTTCGTCAAGCACACGCTTGATCGTACGCTTCACATTCTTGTTACTTTCAAGCGATGTATCCACGATTAACGGCGTGCGTGGAGATTTGTTTTCATCCATGACTACGCTCACTTTGGGAAACAGGCGGCTGTCCCGGTTAGTATCGATAACAACCGCAACCTCTCCTGTACCCAACTCCACGATAGAGCCAGTCGGGTATATCCCAAGACATTCAATGAATTTCTCAACGAGTACAGGTTCAAACTGAGTTTCCCTGCACTTGAATAATATCTTTATCGCTTCGTTCGGAGGTCTGGAGGAGTCGTAGCAGCGATTGGTAGTAATCGCGTCATAGGTGTCGACTATAGAGATGATTCGGGTATAGAGATTCAGAGACTCAGCGCGAATGCCTCGAGGATATCCCGAGCCATCAGCACGCTCGTGATGCCCGTACGCTGCTTCTATTACCTCTTTTGACATGCCCTCATCCTGCTCGAGAATCAACTTGCCGAGGCGACAATGGTCCTTGATAAGAGCGAATTCATCTTCCGTCAGGCTGGCTGGTTTATCCAGAATACTCTGGTCGACTTTCAGTTTGCCTACGTCATGGAGCATGCCGCACATGCCCAGCACTTCCAATTCCGGCTTTTCCATCCCCAGATGACGACCAAAGGCTATCGCCAGCACACCAACATTGAGACAGTGTTCGGCTATGTAGTTGTCCTTGGATCGCAAACGCCCCAGCCAGAGGAGCGCGTTGGGATTACTCACAATACTGTCAACGCAGGAAGTCACCGACTTACGAATCCGTGTAGCACTGATTCCCTCGCCCTTGGCAAGGCTCTTCAGACTGGACTCGATCTGTGCTTTGGCATCCGCATGAGCATGCTGGGCGGCGTGAAATTCCTTCTCAACACTCCTGAGATTCGGCTTGGGGACGGCATCGGTAGGTACAGGCTCGCGCGCGGTCTGAATGGTGCGGGATTTGCTCTTGTCGACCCAGATATGCTGACACTCCGCCCTGACCTCTTTGACGTGCTTTTCTGATGTCAGCAGAATCCCCTGAAACATAAATCGCGTTTCCAGCCACGGCCGATCCGGGAAGGACATATACATACCGACTTTTATGTCTGCTGCTTTGACCTTTTCAAGCCGCTCTGCGTTTGGGGGGATAAATTCTGTCAATTTTGTACCTGCGAGCCAGTGGTTGGTCCAAAACTGGCTAAAGAGAAAGAGATTACTCAGTTACTGCTATTTGTAGCACTTTCCTGCCACTAATTGTCGTGTATCTGGTCCCATTTTGGCAATTTCTTGATGAGAAACTGCTTACTGACACACAATTCGATTTACAGGGTGGGAAAATCGGTAAATCTCCTGTAAAGCAACAATCTTCAGATCTGCAGGCTGTGGGCTGTGGGCTGACCGCGAATTCTGCAAATACTCCCGCGGTGCACCAAATCCTGACCTTAATTGCGCTGGCAATGAGTCCGTAATACATTTCAGTAGTGCCTGTACTCTGCTTAGCTTCGGACCCCCAGCATGCTTACCAACAATCAATACATTACCAATAGAAGACGCTGGTCAGGATACTGGCTTCTCTCTCTGCTGCTGGTTGTGACTATTCAAGACACGGTTGCCGCTGAGAGAGTGATCCCAGTCTACGCCGAGCTGGAGGAAGCCGCCAATTTCGTTGGTCCCAATCGAGACCTGGTGCCTATCGGACCGGGGTATGAGCTGGTACTTGCAGTTGTTGCCACCGCCGGATTTGAAGCCGATGTCCGCGTCGTACCCTGGCCTCGAGTCGTGCATTCCCTCGAATCCCAGAACAATGTGATAGCGTTCAGCATGACGCGCACTCCCGCACGCGAAGAGCACTATCACTGGATTGGTCGCATCCAGGATGTGAACTTCAAACTCTGGGCGCTTGCCGAACGTGCAGCGGACTTCCCAGCTACGCTGGAAGAAGCGACAGAATTCAGGATTAGCGCAATACGAAACGATGTCGTCGAGAGTTATCTCAAAACGAGAGGATTCAACAACCTGATCTATTTCAATGAAAGTGCCAACACACTGACGATGCTGCGTCGCGACCGCGTAGATCTTATGCCCTACGTTGAATCCGGCATGCCTGCCTATCTGGCACGCAAAAACGAATCCCCCGATGTCTTGCTGCCTATCTACTCATTGGATGAAATATCAACTGGCCAATACATCGTGATGAGCAAACAGTCAGATCCAGCACTGGTACAACGCTTCAAGCGAGCCTATGAGGAAGTTGTAGAGAGTGGTGCCTATCAGGAAATCATCGCCCCGTTCAATGCTGCCATTGAGCGTTAGAACACCATACGCACAGACACAAAAATGGCCGTTGAGCCTTCAGCTCAACGGCCATTACTCATCTGTTCCTTAGATCGGATTTAACGTAGCGTATTAATCACATTTCTCGCCATATTCATCATAATCGCAGCATCTGATGCCAGTATCTTCTTACCGGACTGTGCTGAAACCTGATTGATGAAGGCTTCCAATTGATGGATCGCAACAAAGGGGTGCCGTGCATTTCTTGCAGCTTCCAGTTTTGCACCCAAGCTGCTGCGGAGTCCGCCTGTATCGACCGCACCGTGCAAAGTCAGGATCAGACTGTCGACGCCATCAGGACAACCGTTGTTTAGACTGCCGCCGGCACCGTTTATCAATGGGCACTGGTCTATCTCGTTAGGGAAGCCATCGTTATCGGCGTCGGGATCACACGCGTCGCCCAGTGAATCCCCGTCAGTATTCTCCTGCCCTGCATTCACCACGAGCGGACAGTTATCGGCAGTGTCCAGGACGTTGTCATTGTCATCGTCGTCGTCACACACATTGCCCAACAAATCTCCATCGGTATCTGTCTGGTCAGCGTTTGACACCATCGGGCAATTATCGGTTTCGTCCGCAATACCATCACCGTCCATGTCTTCGATGCCGGGGAACACCTTGACGGAGTGATTCCAGCCATCGGCTATGTAAATCGTGTTGTTGCTGTCCACAGCGATACCGTCGACCAACTGAAAGCCAGTTCCGAACTGGGCACCGGTATATTCGATAAAGTTACCGTTGCTGTCGTATTTGATGTATCGGTTAAAGCTGTTACCGTGATCAGCAACATAAATATTTCCGGTCTGATCGATATCGATGGAGACCGGATTAAGCATTTGGCCATTCTGGAGAGTGGTACCACTGATCTGCCCGAGAAGATTGCCATCGCTGTCAAACTTCTGAATTCGCTTGTTGGCAGACTCTACAACGTACACATTGCCTGCCGCATCGACCGCAATATCACACGGACACCAGAGTGATCCTGGCGCATCCAGATCTGAAGGATTGAACCCCCCAAACTGACCTACCCAACTGAAACTGCCATTACCCACTATGGCAAATTTAAAGATCAGATGACCTGCCGCAACATAGGCGTAGTTACCTTGAGCATCGACTTCTATTGATTCCGGGTTAGAAGGAAACTGGTTGTTACCGTGTCCGTAGGTCCCATTTCCCCAACTGGAAACATAAGCGCCTGTGTTATCAAACATCTGAACACGAATATTGTTGGTATCCACAACGTAGACATTACCGGCATCGTCCGCACTAACATCGGTCGGAAAATTCAGTTCGCCAAGCACAGCGCTCGCCGTGCCCGTGCCAATCTGGCGGAGATAATTGCCTTCACTATCGAAGATTTGAACGCGATGATTGCTGCGATCAGCCACGTAAACGTTGTCACTTCCGTCTACTGCGACTTCAACCGGGAAATTGAATTGCCCTGGTGCGGAGCCGCTTACGCCTTCCGTACCAAGTTTGTATGGCTGCTGAGCAACTGAAATCTGGCCGACACTTAATGCCAGAATTCCAGTTAGGCCGCAGGCCATAGTTCTTAGTTTTGACGCGATCTTCATACTGGTTACCTTCGTGAAGTGGGTGAGTTACTACAACAAGCCATACATAGATTTCTCAGAAAATTCTGCAGAGCAAAAAGAAATCAGGACATAACTGCGAACTCAATCTGCTTACGGCAGATTGCAGAATATTGAGAGAGTATCAACTGAATGCACATGGTTGGTTTTAGTATTTTTAACTACTTTAATCCACCGATAAACCGGATTAAAGATGTTTGCACCGAAATAATGCGAAAAGTTTAGAGAAAGTACCGTCACATTGACGCCAAGTAACGAATGTGGTGATACCCTCCGTTGAATTTTGGGGCTACAATGCCCCATCACGATAAGAATGGGCAATCGAAATGGCGGGAGAGATAGCAGGAGAAAGCACTTCACACTTAATGGTAATTATCGCCGCTTTGTTCGGCTTCGGTTTGTTGAGCTATTTCCTGCTCATCGGCCTGGCATTCGTTTTCAACTTGCAGGCACTTGCTCCTCTACGCAAAATCGTCGAATCCAATCTGGCATTCAATCTCGGTATACCTGCATCAGCGGTTGGTGCATTCGGTATTGTCGCAGTGTTCTGGAGCGCCTTCCCACAAACAAGTGATACGTCTGGCAATCTCGGCCTTGAATTCTTTGACCTTTCATTCACAGGCCCTAGTGGACCTATTTCACTCTGGGTGGTGTGTTTTCTTTCCCTGGTTTTCGCGATGTACTTGTTAAAAGACGCAAAATAGCCAGCAACAACTTAGCAGCTAAAACCAAGCAAACACAAAACGCCAACCATGATCCGCACCTCCAGTCTTTGCCGCCTCCTCCTGATCTTACCAACGCTCCTACTCGCGGCTTGCAGCAGCTCTCCAATAGCGATTCCCGATAACGTCAAGGTCATAGCTCATGGCGGCGGTGCCGCGCATTGGATCCGGAATTCACGGCACGCCGTCGAGCAACTGGTTGCAGCCAAACGCTCGCCAGAGTTGCAGAACCGATTCGATGGTATTGAAGTCGACGTCGTGTTGACTGCGGATAATCTGCCTGTTCTTGCTCACGACCCCTGGGTGAGCACAGAACTGTGTGTCTCGAGCACACACACGCTCTCCCGCGAGCTACTCATCAAAAACCTTTCGAGCACCACATTGGCGAGCGAATTTCGTTGTGGCGGGAAACCCGATCCCCAGTATCCAACTGCAGAGACCAGAGAAGAGTCGATACTTGATCTCAAAGAATTTTTGTTACTTGTCGCCCAAACACCTGAATTGATTGTCTATCTTGATTTGAAGATACAGCCTCCGCTAACCAAAACTGCGCGAGACTACGCCCAATCCATTATGGGCTTACTGACTTCGCAACACTTGAGCAATCCCGTTCTGATTGAGGTACCTACCCAGCATGATGCTATCGAATTCAGCAAATGGCACACGACTCAGGACTTTGAGTTGGTTCTGTCTTATCCGCCTTATTTTGCAGGTGAGAACTGGACGCTAGTTGGAGCCAAATCAGCGTGGCAAACTTTCTGGAACCATGACAGGCCTGTCGAACTCGCCCGCGAGGCCAATGCGAACGCGATCTCCAGCCTGACAACGCTACTGCCAAGCGGAGCTTTCGAAGCGCTGCAAACGGCTGATATCTCAGTCGTCGCCTTCACTGCAGCTACCGCAACACAAATGGAGAGAGACTGCCAATCCGGAGCGAATCTTGTCATTACCGACGTTCCGCTGCAGGGACCGTGCCCCTGAGCAATCCCCTACCAAATACATCAGGGGGGGATGGCTCAACCAATAATCAAACTCGAATTTTTACTGTCCCAATTACAGTTCTACCCGGTTTTGCCCCATCGCAGGACCGCTAACGCTGTACTCTGTTTCCTGATTTGGCTAGTCTTGACTGGTGCTCACTAATCAATCATTCAAAATCCTGTCGCTGCTGCGCCCGTCGTTACTGATTGGGTTCGCCTACCTGCAAATTTCCACAGGTTATTCTCAGAGCACTACAACTCGTATCGACATTCTCGCAGAGGAATTCTGGCCCTATAGTTTTTCGAGTGATGAGAGCAATATTCCTCAGGGCGTCTTCGTTGATTTCGCCATGGAATTACTCGATGCAGCGGGTCTGGACTATGACTTGCATATGCTTCCCTGGCCCAGAGTAATGCGTAGAGCAACCAGCGATGCAAATCAGCTTGTCATCACGGTAATTCGCAGCGCCGATCGTGAAGATTTGTTCCATTGGGTCGGAGAAGTGGCCGATGTAACCCATGCACTTTATGGCCTGGATACGCTCAATCCCGTCCCGAAAACGCTTGCAGACGCTCGAGCAATGAGTGTCGCAACGGTTGTGGACGATGTGGCAAGTGTTTATCTGGAGCAAAACGGGTTTACCAATCTTACCCGAACATCTGACCACCTCAGGGGATTGGAATTGTTAACTCGCGGCCGAGTTGATCTGTATCCCGGAAACTCTTTGCTGATCGAATACCAATGCGTTCAGGTTCCAAGGGGCTGTGATTATTTGAATCTGGTATTACCGCTTTCTGAGCTGGAGCAAGATTTGTATTTTGCGTTGAGTCTCGGCACCGCAGAGGAAGTAGTTGACTCTATTCGAAATCAATTTACCGCACTGATTGAGAATGGGCGCCTGGATACTCTGCAGAGAACTTTTCTGGAGTCCCAGTCTAGCGATGCTATGCCTGATTGAACGCAGCAGTGGGCAACTTCAAGCTATCTTCCTCTCACTTTTTGAAAAGTGATGCAAATCTCGGCTGCCGAAAGTGAGAGAACTCGCTGTTCACTTCGCCGAGCGATATGGCCGACAACCCAGCTTGTGCAAACAGGCTCTGCTGCGCGCGCAGTTCCTCTTCCCCCTGATTGATAACCAGCATGACGCCGGTTTCCCGCAAAAGTGACACGGCATGCCTGAGCAAGGCTTCCGGCTGGTAAAATCGATCTGGCAAGCCCCAATGCTGGAGAGGTTCTGGTAGAACGAACGGCAGGATCCACACGATAAGACTTACCTCTTCCCGCACTCCCAGCAAGGATCCCGCCACAAACTGACACTGTGCACGCTGACTCGCCATCCATTCCCCGTAGGCTCTTCGGGTAAACCCATTCAGATATCGCGCGTGCGCATCCAGTTCAACCCCAATCCAGCCGGCACTATTGAAAGCAGACAGAGCGGGTAAATGTGAGAAATTGCGACAGCCAATATCCATGCCTTTACCTTTGACGAAAGGCGGCTCGATATAGTGATCCAGCAGATCTAACAGGTAGAGATTTTCCACATACTCTGTAGCGCTACACAGCTGAGGCCAATCGTGTAGAGCATAAATTTCCTGCAATTCCTGGAGACGGTTGAGGGCTGCAGGAGAGAAACGGGAAGTCACCTGATCTGTATTGCGAATTCCACGTTTTGAGCCAAGCGCGGGCGAATAGCGCAGCACCGATTTGGACTGCCAGGACAGTTCTCTGGCGAATTGTGAAATCAGACCCATCAGCAACACCCACAGCAAGTTTCATGCTCAGCATACCGGGGCACAGCATTGACGCAAGCCTGACATTCAGAACAGCAAATTGTCTGCCGTAATACCGTCCAGACGCTCGCTTATTCATAACAGACAGCGAGGATTGAATCTATGACAAAGAAACTTGCGCTATTATTAACTCTCTGCTGCTTCGCTGGTGCCTGTACCAGATCGCTGGACAGCCTGGAGGGTCCTGAACACGGTCAGGTGTCGGGCCTGATGTGCAATAAACTCCCGACACTCACGGCCGCCCTTGAAATGCCTGTCAGCCAGCAAGCTCTGATCAGTGAAGGGCACTGCGTGCGCTTGGCCTACAGCGAGAAAGTCGATGTCATCCGAACAATTATGATGCCCGGAGACGGTAAGTATTCGCAGTTTCACATCACACTGGAGGGCAAACCCAATACGATGTGGATCAGGACGAGCGAAATCAATCCGGTTTGATGAAGCTGTCAGACTCGGCTTCCAACAATACAGCTTCCCTCCCGCACTGTTGCTAGCAATCGATATCTACATGGACCGTCGCTGCTAACACATTACTGATAACTAGCCTCTGCACAACAAGGGTGAGGTGTCAGCCTGCTACGATGGGTTCAGCTGCCCTTGCCCGGGTGTCGCACTTGGTTAGTGCTCTCTCCCCTCTCCGTTCTTTGGTCCTATCCTTTTTCCAATTCCCATTCCTATCCCTTCTCCGAGATCGATGCCGATAGCTTCCAGCTGCGAGGCAACGACAGGGTCGCGGCTCTGTTGCCATCGTTGGTACAGCGCGAGCACTTCTTGCGAACTCAATCCTTGCTTCCGCGAGCAGGCATTGGCGACCAGCTCAAGCATGCGGGTAAAGGTATTCGCTAATTCGGAGAAGACGTGACGGTTGTTCGCGGCGTTGCCTGCAAGATAGTCATAGGCACTCCCTCCCATGCCAATAAAATAATCTTGCTTGATGCCATAGCGGGACCACCGTTGAGGAAACAAGGCTGCCAGAAATAGCGCCATATCGCCCAACTGTTGCAACAACAGACAGCGTTCGCGCTCACTACGCGCCTCTACAGCATCGCCATACAGCAAGGCCAGGGGGCGGATCGACAACTGACCTTCCTCGTACGTAAAAAGCTGCTCGCTACGGCCAAATCGGTCCAGCAGATTGCCAAGATACCAACAGGTATCCTCGTGGGGCGGAGGCTGAAAGCGTCGAGCATAACGCTGCAATCGCTGACTGAAATAAGCAGATAGGGATGACTCTCGCAAGGTGAGCAGTTGAGCATCTGACCGCATACGCAATCTCCGAAAATCGACCAGCCTTAAACTATAGTCCATCCCCCAGAATTTGATCAACGCTCTCCCGACGGCCGCTGCCCAAGACCAGAATCCCTCAAATAATACCAATTAATTCAACAGCTTGGGAGCAGTGAAAAAATTTCGTCCCTGGCCCTTGAAAAGCCATTTAACAATCCATATTTGCGATTTTACGGAGAGTAGGGATACCGTAATCGCGCGCTATTTCTACCTTTTACACTCCCGGTTGCCGCCGGAAGTGCTGGCGCGCTACGCCCCTACTCTGCCGGATTATCAAAGTATGTGGAGCTGGCGTTTTGCCAATTGGTCTGGGACCGCGAGCTCCATAGAATTAACCCCAATTGAGAGACTTGCTTCTAGTAGGAGGATTTTCTCATGTCGTCTATTCGACCCCTTCAGGACCGCATCGTGGTGCGTCGCCTGGATGCTGAAACAACTACTTCCGGGGGGATTGTCATCCCGGGTTCTGCCAGTGAAAAACCCAATCAGGGTGAAGTCGTTGCCGTTGGCCCGGGTTCGCGCCTGGACAATGGTGAAATTCAGCCTGTGGCCGTACACGTCGGCGACAGGATTCTGTTCGGCAAGTATGCCCCGAACGAAATCAAGATTAATGGCGAGGAACTGCTGATCATCAAAGAATCAGACGTCCTGGCTGTGATTGAACATGAAGCACTGGAGAAAGCAGCATGAGCGCAAAAGAAATCAGATTTTCCGACTCCGCTCGCGAGCGCATGCTCAAAGGCGTAAATGTTCTGGCTGATGCCGTGAAAGTCACTCTCGGCCCGAAAGGCCGCAATGTGGTGCTGGACAAATCGTTTGGCGCCCCGAAAGTTACCAAAGACGGTGTTTCTGTAGCCAAGGAAATTGAACTGAAAGACAAGTTCGAAAACATGGGTGCACAGATGGTCAAGGAAGTCGCATCCAAGACTGCCGATGTCGCTGGTGATGGTACGACCACAGCGACTGTACTGGCTCAGGCAATGGTCCGCGAAGGCCATAAAGCCATTGCAGCCGGATACAATCCCATGGATCTCAAACGCGGTATCGACGCCGCCGTTAAAGCCGCAGCTGAAGAGCTGCACAAACTGTCCAAGCCTTGCGATGACAATAAAGCCATCGGCCAGGTTGCAACCGTTTCTGCCAACTGGAATACCGATATCGGTGAAATTCTGGCCAAGGCCATGGAGAAGGTTGGCAAGGATGGCGTGATCACTGTCGAAGAAGGCAAATCCCTGGAGAACGAATTGGAAGTTGTCGAGGGAATGCAGTTCGATCGAGGCTATCTCTCTCCTTACTTCGTCACCAATCAGGAGAAAATGCAGGTAGAACTGGACGATCCTTATGTCCTGTTGTTTGACAAGAAGATCAGCAACATTCGTGACATCGTCCCGATCCTGGAGAGTGTTGCCAAAGCCGGCAAACCGCTATTGATTATCGCTGAAGATATTGAAGGCGAGGCACTGGCCACTCTGGTCGTCAACAACCTGCGCGGCGTTATTAAGGCCGCAGCCGTCAAGGCTCCCGGCTTTGGTGATCGGCGCAAGGCCATGCTGCAAGATCTGGCAGTCCTCACGGGCGGCACAGTGATTTCCGAAGAAGTTGGCATAAGCCTGGAGAATGCAACACTGGATGATCTGGGAAGCGCCAAACGGGTTGTCATCAGCAAGGACAACACGACTGTTGTTGATGGAACTGGCAAGAAAGCTGATATCGAAGCTCGCGTTGCACAGATTCGCGCCGAAATCGAAAACACGAGCTCGGACTACGATCGCGAGAAGTTACAGGAACGCGTGGCAAAGCTTTCTGGCGGTGTAGCAGTGATCAAGGTGGGCGCCGCCACAGAAGTCGAAATGAAAGAGAAGAAAGATCTGGTAGACGATGCCCTGCATGCCACTCGCGCAGCCGTCGAGGAAGGAATCGTCCCTGGTGGTGGCGTGGCGCTCGTCCGGTCCGCAGACGCAATCCGCGACAAGATCAATACCGCCAACGAAGACCAACGTATCGGCGTCAATCTGGCCTTACGCGCAATGGAGGAGCCCTTCCGTCAAATCGTAAGCAACGCCGGAGTTGAGCCGAGCGTGGTATTGGACAAGGTTCGTCATGAGACAGGCAGCTTTGGCTACAATGCGCAGACAGACACCTACGGCGACATGCTGGAAGCAGGCATCATCGACCCGACCAAGGTGACTCGCTCTGCACTGCAAAACGCTGGCTCTATTGCCGGTATGATCCTGACGACGGAAGTAATGATCACTGACAAGCCGGAGGACAGGAAAGCAGGCCATCATGCTGGCGCCGGCATGCCAGACATGGATTTCTAGCAAGTCCAGCTAGACACTCCTGACAACTGAGGCGAAGGGCCCCTGGCTCTTCGCCTTTTTTAATCCGGTCCCGACAACTCTGGCGCATTCTGTCGTGACAAAGGGCATCGACCTTTTCCAAACCTCGCAATATTTGTCATTCTCCAAACTTTCCTGTTGTAATGCCTTTGACGTTCTTTTCGGAAATGGAGGCAGCAAAGGTGGTGTTGAATCGACGTACAATTCTCTTGGTGCTCTGCGTTTCCCTGAGCAGTTGCGCACTCATTCAGCCAGCTTCCGAGGGTCCACGAAATAATTTGCTTTACTCGGTTGCCTGGCAACAGACCGCAGCAGAGTACAAAGCGCTCTATCATCAAGGATTCAATCTGGCGCGGACGCGAGTCGAACGAGCACTAGAAAATAACTCGAACGATGATCGTCCGCTCGCTGTCATCTCTGATCTGGATGCCACTCTGTTGGATGCCGCCGACTATTGGGGCTATCTGATCGGGAAGGATGCGGACTTTTTTGACGATGGCGACTGGGATTCCTGGATAGCAGAAAACCGTGTAACAGCAACGCCAGGCGCTCTGGAGTTTCTGCAATTTTGCCTGGCAAACAACGTCGAGGTGTTCTACGTCTCCAACAGAGATCAAGGAGAAAACACAGACGCCTATGCCCTGACCCAGTTGAAAAACCTGAATTTCCCTTTCAGCGACCCGGAGCATGTATTTATACTGAGGGACACTTCCAACAAGGAAGTCCTTCAGCGCCAGATCATGGAGCGATACGACGTGGTGGTGTTGCTGGGAGACAATCTTAACGATTTCTCACGCCGCTACTATGTGACTGATGTCGAAGAAAGAGAAGCGCTGATGTCCGAGGATCAGGAGCACTTCGGCAGCCGCTATATCCTGTTCCCCAACCCTACCGATGGGCATTGGATTCGCGCCATCTACGGTGAATCCGAGCCGCCGCCTTCCGCTGAGAATCGCGAACTTTTAAAGAAAGCCGCGATGCGACGTAGCTGGGGATCCTGAGTCTTGCTGACGACTTGAGACGTCATAACCCACAACAGCGGTGAATCAGGATACGAAACTCATCAAAAGTCAGAATCGCATCATCCTGCGCGCAATAGCCCCCTGCTCCGTATTGGCCTGATATACCGCCGCTGCGCCCCCTGTGGCTACCTGTTTTGTTACGGATTATAATGCTCCGCTTTTATCAATACCGACGTTCGGACATTCAGGATAGAGAAATTTCATGGGAAGAGCCTATCAAAACCGCAAAGAATCCATGGCCAAAACTGCGGAGGCCAAGACCAAGGTTTACAGCAAGTATGCCCGAGAGATCTATGTGACCGCCAAATCCGGCGGGACTGATCCAGCTGGCAATCTTGCATTGCGTGGATTGATAGAGCGGGCAAAAAAAGATCAAGTGCCGACTCACGTTATCGACAGAGCTCTGGAGAAGGCATCCGGCGCAGGGGGCGAGGATTTTTCTGTTGCTCGTTACGAGGGATTTGGCCCGTCCGGAAGCATGCTGATCGTCGAGTGTCTGACAGATAATCCCAACAGAACGTATGGCGATGTACGACAATGTTTCGTCAAGACCAAGAACAAGATCGGAACGCCGGGTAATGTCAGCCACATGTTCGACCACTGCACAATTCTCAAATTTGCTGCAGACGACGAAGAGGCTGTTCTCGAAGCTCTACTCAATGCAGAAGTGGATGTCATTGATATCGAAAATGAAGATGGCCAGATCACGGTGTTCGCACCCGATACCGAATATGGCAATGCCCGACAGGCAATCTGCGAGCATTTTGGCAATGATGAGGGTGAAGTCGAATTCGAAGCAGATGAGATTCAGTTTCTACCACAGAACACGATTTCTCTCGAAGGTGATGATGTCGCCAATTTCGAAAAGCTGATCGACATGCTTACCGATTTGGATGACGTCCAGAACGTCTACCACAACGTATCCTGAATAACCTGACTTCTCCGGCATCCGCTCGACCATTCTTGCGCCGGCATTGCGAGAGTCATACCTTCAGTTGCTCAGATGCTGAGATGAATGCCCGTTCCTGAAAGATTCGCCGGGACAAACATGACGGAAACCGCATCGTTAACAGCTCGAGAAAAAGCTCACAACGATTGCACTCAATCTGATTGATAGCCTGCCAGCATTATAATCCTGTTGGTCAGAAAGATTGCCAAGCTATGGCATTTGACGCGCCATTTATTTCACCAACAATTCGAATCAAATCTAGAGGTCAATCTATCTATGGTATGACTCCAACATAGCCTTTGCTAATCTCCAAATGCACCCAAATACTGATCACATAAGCGAGCGCAATGATCGGCGTCCATTTTAGATGCCCGAAAAAAGTATACATCCCCTTGGCTTGCCCCATTAAGGCAACTCCAGCCGCTGAACCGATTGAGAGCATACTCCCGCCAACTCCAGCTGTGAGCGTAACCAGCAGCCACTGTTGCATATCCATTGCTGGATTCATCTGCAGCACAGCGACCATAACAGGA
>JASBUV010000187.1 GCA_030147705.1 Gammaproteobacteria bacterium | reverse complement strand
TTTGCGCCGGGCGCTCGATTCCGGAACCGACATCAAAAGCACTCCCATACAAGACGTCATGTCAGTCGGCTACAAGACCATCGCTCCTGGCTCCCTCGCTGTCGAAGCAGCAAAAGCGATGCAGGATGCAAATGTCTATGTACTCATCGTGAAAGACCGCGGCGCTCCTGTATGCGGCATCATCAAAATGCACGACCTGTTACAAGCCAACGTTGTATAGGGAAACACATGCTTTTTCAGAGCGATCAGCCAACCATTGAACACGCGGCCCGCAAAATAAACCTGCTTCTGCTCGATGTCGATGGCGTTCTGACAGATGGCAAACTCTATTTCACATCTAGCGGCGAGGAAATGAAGGCGTTCAGCACCCTCGATGGTCACGGCGTAAAGATGCTGATCAAAAGCGGCATCGATGTCGGCATCATAACCGGAAGAAACTCAACTATCGTCAGCAAAAGAGCAGCCGACCTGGGTATCAGGCTTTTGTATCAGGGGCGTGAAGACAAGCTGAATGTACTGCACGAAATCCTCGGAGAACGCCAGCTGAACGCCGAGCAAATAGCTTACGCGGGAGACGATTTCCCTGATCTGCCGGTAATGAAAGCTGTAGGCTTGAGCTTCTCGGTACCGACTGGGCATCAAGTAGTGTGTAGCGCTGCCCACGCCATCACTTCCCTCCCGGCTGGCCAGGGGGCCGTCAGGGAAATCTGTGATTTCATCCTGCACGCTCAGGACAAGTTCCAACTACATCTGGAGTAGCGCTGAGGCCTTCTCAACCCGATACGCTGATCGTGGTATGCTGCACACGAACTCGGGGAACTTATAGATGCCAAAACTCTCTTTCTTGATTCTGCCTGCGACGCTGGCAATCGCTGTTTACTTTGTAATAAGCAGCTTTGAATCGAATGACACCGCAGCAACCCAGTCTCTCGTGAGCTTTCCCACAGAGATTCAATCGGTTTCAGAGGGCATCCGTACGATCTCCTATGACGAACAGGGAGAGATTGCCTATACCTTGCAAGCTGTGAGTCAGGTTCATCACAACGACGACAGTAGCGAATTGCAGAATCCGGTCATTCGCCTATTCCAGAACAACAGTCCTCGCTGGAATATAATCGCGAATTCGGGCAACATTTCTGCACAATTGGAAGGACAATCCGAAAACTCTCGAAGGCTGGCGCTTAGCGGAAATGTGCAGCTTGTTAATCTGGACGAATTTGGCAACAGAATCACACTCGATACCGAGTATCTGATGATCATGCCGGAGATTGAGGTTGCGGAGACTGACCGGCGAGTTTTCCTCAGTACTACCAATATTGAACAAACTGCCCTTGGCATGATTGCCAGATTCGGCAGCGATGAAATTACATTCCTGAGCAACAGTGAAGGCCGTTATGTTCCCGCACCCGAAGAGTGAAAAGTGCCCGGTGAAGAAAATACACGCTAACATCTTGCGCTCCGCGTTGCTCACAGCAGCGCTCACGTCCTACTCAGGGATCAACGCGCTGGAATCAGATACTCAACAGGAAATTACCTGGAGTTCGGATGGTGGTTCGAGTATGAGTCTGATCGACGGCAATCGCGTTTGGGAATTGGCAGAAAATGTAATTATTCGTCAGGGAACGCTGGAGATTGTTGGCGACCGAGCCATTATCGAACTGGACGGCAGCAGCAATGATTTGCGCCGCGTAACCGTTCACGGCACTCCGGTACGCTACCAACAGCAATTGGATGAATCAGGCACACTGGTCAATGGCTCCAGTCTTACCATTGAGTTTTATGAAGACAGCACTGATCAGGGGATGGTTATCGATCTGATCGGCGAAGCCAGCATTGCATCACCGGATACCACGATGCGCTGCGCGACAATTACCTATCTGGCGGATACGGACCTTATCCGCGATGCACAGGGCCCGTGTCAGGGTTCACTGAGCCAGAGTTCAAGCCAGGGAAGCTCCCAATAACAATGCTGCTCGCCCAACATCTGGTAAAGAAATTCAAAACTCGAGAAGTCGTTCGTGACGTTTCCCTCAGTGTCGAACAAGGTCAGATAGCCGGACTATTGGGACCGAATGGTGCCGGCAAGACTACTTGTTTCTACATGATTGTAGGGCTCATCAAGGCAAATTCCGGCAGCATTTCGATAGACGGGAGTCTGGTGACAAACAAAGCGGTTCACGAGCGCGCTCGTTGCGGCCTTTCTTACTTGCCGCAGGATTCTTCCATTTTCAGAACTCTGACGGTCGAACAGAACATTATGGCGATTTTAGAGACCAGAAAAGATCTGGACAAAGCTGGCCGACTGCAAAAGCTTGAATCTCTCTTGGCTGAATTCCACATTGAGCATATCCGTAAAAACAAGGGAATGAGTTTGTCCGGTGGAGAACGCAGGCGCACTGAGATCGCCAGAACGCTCGCCACGGATCCAAAATTCGTCTTGCTTGATGAACCTTTCGCTGGCGTCGATCCGATTTCGGTAAGCGATATCAAGGAAATCATCAAACACCTCAAAGATAGAGGGATCGGTGTATTGCTCACTGACCACAATGTCAGGGAAACCCTCGATATTTGCGAAAAAGCCTACATTGTCAGCGAAGGTCAGATCATCGCCGAGGGTGATTCAGAAAGCATCCTTAATAACAAACGTGTGCGTGAAGTGTATCTGGGAGAGAGCTTCAGAATCTGATCAGACGTACACGCGGTCAGGCTTGACCCACCATACCATTCGCAATCCACAGACCCACCTTCCGATTTCACTATGCATCGCGGGCACGATATTTGCTATACTGTGCCCGCATTGTAATCTATCCAATCTGGACCCGTGCTCAACCGGACAATAATGTTTCTAAACAGGATACCCAGCCAAATTACCGAGCCTGGCAATTAACTCCATCATGAAACTGTCGCTACAGCTCAAGCTCGGCCAACAACTCACAATGACGCCTCAGTTACAGCAGGCGATCAGGCTGTTGCAGCTATCTACATTGGATCTTCAACAGGAAATCCATCAGGCATTGGAATCCAATCCTATGCTGGAGTTGATTGAACATCACGAAGACGAGGATGGCTCAACTGACTCCGAGCACGAAAGTGAATTCGAAAAGCTCAAGTCTGAACTAAGTGAAATGGTCGCTGAGAAAGACAGCAGCACCGCCGATGACAACTGGCAGGACGACATACCTGACAATCTCTCGGTTGATAGCAATTGGGAAGATATCTACACCAACAGTCCGGCACCCAGTAGTTCCTCATACGATTCCGATTCAATCGATTTTGAATCACGTAACAGCGCCGAAGAAACCTTACAAGACCACTTGTTGTGGCAACTCAATCTGACACCGATGTCCGAGCAGGACGAGGCAATCGCATTGGCGATTATTGATGCCATCGATGCAAATGGCATGCTCACGACTGATATCGAATCCATACATGCGTCATTCGACGAAGAATTTGAAATTGATCTGGACGAAGTACTTGCGGTCTTGCACCGCATCCAGCAATTCGACCCAGTAGGCGTTGGTTATCGCAGTCTGAGTGAATGCTTGCTGATCCAACTCAACCAATTGGATATACCAGAACAGAAAGTTCAGATAGATAACGCCAAGCTCATCATAAACGAACATCTGGACTTGCTGGGTAGTCGCGATTACGCCCAGTTAATGCGTAAAACAAAACTGAAAGAAGCTGAGTTACGCGACACCATCGCCATAATCGAAAGTCTCGACCCAAGACCGGGATCAAATATTTCACCCTCTTCGGCAAGCTATGTGATACCGGATGTGATTGTCAGTAAACAACTCGACACCGGCAAATGGCGCGTCGAATTGAATCCTGAAACTGCTCCCCGAATTCGAATAAATAATAGCTATGCATCTCTGGTCAAAAGAGCTGACAGCAGTGATGAGAACAGCTATCTCCGCGACAATCTCCAGGAAGCGCGCTGGTTTATCAAGAGTCTGCAGAGTAGAAATGAAACCTTGATGAAGGTCGCTACTCGCATTGTAGAACATCAAAAAGGCTTTCTCGAGTATGGTGAGGAAGCGATGAAACCGCTGGTACTGCACGATATTGCAGAGGCTGTCAGCATGCACGAGTCGACAATTTCTCGTGTTACCACTCAAAAGTATATGCATACCCCCAGAGGCATTTTCGAGCTGAAATACTTTTTTTCCAGCCATGTTTCTACAAAGGGTGGAGGCGAATGCTCTTCAACTGCTATTCGCGCAATCATCAAAAAACTGATTGCATCGGAAAACGCTCGCAAACCATTGAGTGACAGCAAGATCACCCAGTTACTGGAAGAAAAAGGAATTAATGTTGCCCGCAGAACGATTGCGAAGTACAGGGAATCCTTGTCAATTCCTCCTTCCAATGAGCGTAAACGCCTGATCGACTGACCTGTTCGCCATTCACCACATCCTCAAATACCTCAGACAAGTAGAGTAGCAAGAAGTAATGCAAGTTGAAGAAATCCTCACCCCGGAACGCTGCCACAGCCGTGTATCAGGAGTCAGCAAAAAACGTGTTCTGACAATCATTAGCGAGCTCCTCGCTGAGGACAAACCCTCACTGAATGCCAACACGGTATTCAATGCACTGATGGCCAGAGAACAACTCGGAAGTACCGGGCTCGGAAACGGGATCGCTATCCCCCATTGCCGGGCGCCCAGATGCCCCGGTATCGTAGGGATGCTGGTTACTTTGGACGAAGCTATCGATTTCGATGCGATCGATGGCAAGCCAGTTGATATTCTCTTTGTTCTCATCGTTCCGGAAGAAGAAACCGATGAGCATGTTCGTACGCTGGCGAGTCTCGCCGAGCTATTGAATGATGAGGATTTCTGCTACACCCTGAGACAGACCCAAGACAGCGAAGATCTGTATCACATCGCTATTACTCACTAACCCGCTCTGAAATACCACCAGGTCGCCGGCGCGAATATGAAACTCATTATTGTCAGCGGACGCTCAGGATCAGGCAAAAGTACAGTTCTGCATATTCTGGAAGATCGCGGTTATTACTGTATCGATAACCTACCCGCCTCGATTCTGCCTGCGCTTGCTGAACGCATTACCAGCGACGACACAAGCTTCTCCAGACTTGCTGTAAGTATCGATGCGCGAAACATCTCGACTGACCTGGAACGCTTTCCTGACATCCTTGCTGAGCTAAATTCTCGCGGCTTGCAAACTGAAGTCATATTTCTGGACGCCAACAGCCAAACCTTGCTCAAGCGATTCTCCGAGAGCCGCCGCAAGCATCCGCTATCCAACGACAAGACAGGCCTTAGGGAGGCGATCAACAAAGAGTCTGACCTGCTTGAACCCCTCTCCTTGCTGGCAAGCCTGAGCATTGATACCAGCGATATGTCCTTGCATACGCTCCGTGATACTGTGAAAAAGCGGGTGGTTGAGCACAAATCGACTTCCATGGCGCTGCTATTCCTGTCGTTCGGCTTTAAAAACGGTGTCCCCATGGATGCAGACATCGTTTATGATGTGCGCTGTTTGCCCAATCCGTACTGGAATACTGCATTACGTCGCCTGACGGGTACTCACCCAGCCGTTCAGGAGTATCTGGGTAGTCAGCAGGAAGTACAGGAAATGCAAAATGACATCAGTAACTATCTGGAAAAGTGGTTGCCACGCTTCGAGCAGAACAATCGCTCTTATATGACAGTTGCGATCGGTTGCACTGGCGGCCAACACCGGTCAGTGTATCTCTGCGAGAAGCTGGGTCAGCATTTCGCGAGCCGCATGGACGATGTACTGGTTAGGCACAGGGAACTGGGTCAATAACCATTGCTTCAGGAGTTCGTAGCGCAAGTGCACCCGAACCCGGGATTGCGAGCCGATACCAGGAATCAGAATTGAGCAAGAAGTAATATGCAGTCTACAAAAGTCACTATCGTTAACAAGGCCGGCTTGCATGCCAGAGCCGCTTCCAAACTCGCTGAGCTAACCAGCAAATATGGATGTAATGTGCGTATCGGTCACGACAAGATGGTTGACGGTAAAAGTATACTGTCCCTGATGATGCTGGCCGCTGTCAAAGGAACTGAACTGACTGTAGAGGTCGATGGCGAAGACGAAGAAACCGCACTCAAAGCCATCGTCGCGCTTATCGCCGATCGCTTCGGCGAAGCCTCCTGATACCACAGCAACTACTTTTCCTACCATTCTGACAATTTTTATTCGCATCGGAATGGCGTTAGAATTGCGCCAGTTGTGGCGAATGTTGTCGTTGTACCCGACAGCCCTGCCAACTGATATCCAGCACAACCACCAATTAACTACAGTACGCTGATTTCCTCTACTGGTCTCAAGACATGTCGCAATTGCAGGAACCTCAAGCGAACACCGATCCCGTTCTGGAGCTTACCCAGGCGATTGACAGTGGCTCGCTCTATCAAGTCAGGCAGATGATCAAAACCCTGCCGACTGCCGGTATTGCGCATTTGTTGGAATCATCACCACCCAGAACTCGTGGCGTTCTCTGGCAATTGATCGACAAAGATGCTGAAGGGGAAGTCATTCAGTATCTCAATGAAGATCTCCAGAACGATATTCTGAGTGAGCTCAATGCTGCTCAAGTTGCCGAACTCACCGAGGGTCTCGCGGACGACGACCTCGCGGACATTCTGCAACAACTGCCTCAGCAAGTGGCCTCTGAAGTCCTGCAAGCGATGGACTTTCAGGATCGACAACGAGTCGAGTCGATTCTCTCCTATGCCGAAGACACTGCCGGCGGTTTGATGAATACGGACACAATTACTGTGCGCCGCAATCATACTGTTGAGCTCGTACTTCGCTACCTGCGCCGACATGAATCATTGCCGGAAATGACTGACAACATCCTCGTCGTGAACAGACGGGATGTTTTGCTAGGCGTATTACCGCTCAGAGCCGTTCTCGTGTCCGATCCCAATACCACCGTATCGGCCATCATGCGTGAAGACATTCAGGCAATTCCTGTCGATATGGAAGCCACTCAGGTTGCTCAATTATTTGAGCAACATGACTGGGTATCTGCACCTGTTGTTGACGCCGATAACAAATTGGTCGGCCGCATAACCATTGATGATGTGGTGGACGTTATTCGCGACAGCACAGAACACTCACTCATGAGTATGGCCGGCCTCGACGAAGAGGACGATACTTTCGCTCCAGTTGTGAAGACCGCGCGCCGGCGTGCAGTGTGGCTCGGCGTAAACCTCATGACAGCGGTGTTCGCCTCATTGGTCATCTACTTGTTTCAGGACACACTCGATCAGGTCGTATATCTCGCAGTTCTCATGCCGATCGTCGCGAACATGGGAGGCGTGGCCGGCACACAAACCTTAACGCTTGTCATACGGAGTATGGCGCTCGGCCATATCAGCCCTTCCAATAGTCGCTGGCTTCTGATCAGGGAATTGGGAGTAGCCAGCCTGAACGGCATGCTATGGGCATTGGTTATCTCAGTATTCGCCTTTTTCTGGTATGGCGATATCACACTCAGCTACATTATTGCTGCGGCAATGCTGATCAATCTGATCACCGCAGCCCTCGCCGGAACCTATCTGCCGCTCTTCCTCAAAAAGATAAACATCGATCCGGCTCTTGCGGGTTCTGTCGCCCTGACAACCGTGACTGACTCCATCGGCTTTTTTGCTTTTCTCGGGCTAGCGCAGGTGTTCTACCTGTGAACAGCAACGACACTGACTACTCTGATGACGAATTCATCAGCAAGACACAACTAAAGAAGGAAGCTCACGCACAACAAGCACTGGGTGAGCGTCTGACTCAGCTATCTGAACCGGTTCTGGCAACCCTGCCCCTCGGTGACAGGCTTCTGGGCGCGATTCTTGAGTACAAGCGACTCCCTTCCAGGCACGGGGCATTGAAGCGGCAGCTACAGTTCATTGGAAAATTAATGCGCGACTGTGACACTGACGCGATCAGCGCGCTGCTGGATTCGGAGCCAAAGGCCCAGAAGCTTGCACAACTGGTAAAGCAACGGGCACAGGAGCAGCTGCGGGTGATCGTTGATTCTGGCGATGAGGGTATTCAGTCAGTACTTGAGGAACTCACCATTCTCGATCGACAAAAAACGCGACAGCTGTTGCGCGCCATTCATGCCGCAAAAGATGACAGCAAGAGAGCTTCAGCGGAACAACGGCTACTCGAGTATTTGCTGGAACTCAATAAAGCGATAGCTTAGGGCCCTAAGCACCCTTCCGCACTCACTATTTCAACTTCTATACGCTTCCAAATCGAAGTGATAGTATCAATTCGCGTCATGATCAGAGGCGCTGACTGGCTCCTCTGTTACTGTACGGTGCACCCACAGCCATACAAAAGAACTATTCCCACAAGAGGAGAGCTATGTCTGATAACAGTGCCCACGAATATTGGAAATCCAATATTCGCATCGTCCTTTCACTTCTCAGCGTCTGGTTTCTGATTTCTTTCGGATGCGGAATCCTATTCGTTGATGCGCTGGATACGATCCGTATCGGCGGATTCAAATTGGGATTCTGGGTTGCGCAGCAAGGCGCGATCTTTGTCTTCGTCATTCTTATCTATATATATATCCACCTGATGGACAAATTGGATGATCGCTACAACTCAGCGAGCGAGACTGAATCCCGAAGTGATGAGGAAAGCCGAACATGAGTGTACAAATCTGGACGTTTGTTTTCGTAGTGCTGAGCTTCGGCCTGTATATTGGCATTGCGATATGGTCGCGCGCAGGGTCAACCAGTGATTTCTATGTTGCCGGCGGTGGCGTTCCACCGCTAGCCAATGGCATGGCAACGGCAGCTGACTGGATGTCCGCGGCATCATTTATTTCGATGGCAGGATTGATTTCTGTCCTCGGTCGAGATGGGACTTTCTATCTGATGGGCTGGACGGGTGGCTATGTGCTACTCGCACTTCTGCTGGCTCCTTACCTGAGAAAATTCGGCAAGTTCACCGTCCCTGATTTCATCGGCGATCGCTATTATTCGAAAACAGCGCGTCTGATCGCTGTTTTCTGCGCCATTGTAATTTCCTTCGTCTATGTATGTGGCCAGATGCAAGGGGCGGGTATCGTATTTTCCCGTTTCCTTGAAGTGGACATTACCACAGGCGTGTTTATCGGAATGGCAATCGTGTTTTTTTACGCAGTGCTCGGTGGCATGAAGGGGATCACCTACACCCAGGTTGCCCAGTACTGTGTTTTGATCTTTGCCTTCATGGTTCCCGCGATATTCATTTCCATTTTGATGACCGGCCAACCAATACCACAACTGGGATTCGGTTCCGAACTCACTGAGGCTTATGGTGGTGGCTACTTGCTCGACCGATTGGATGGGATGAGCGAAGCGCTCGGGTTTCCCATTTATACTGAAGGTCAGCGCAGCACACAGGATGTGTTTTTCATAACTGCTGCCCTGATGTTTGGCACAGCAGGCCTACCACACGT
>JASBUV010000174.1 GCA_030147705.1 Gammaproteobacteria bacterium | reverse complement strand
GTAGTGCTGCCATTCGCTCTTGCGCAGTGGCAGCCCTTCTCGCAAGGCCGCTTCATCGATCTGGATGATGGGCAGGCCTGCTGCCTCCAGATCCAATACCTCGTCGCGGACTGCGAGGGCGAGCTGTCGACACGTGAGCTCCCGTGGCTGATCATCGCGCACAAAAGACCAGTTAAGCAGAGTCACTGGTCCGGTGAGCATGCCCTTCATCGGCTTTTCTGTGAGCGATTGCGCATAAACCGACCAGCGCACAGTGATCGGCTCGGGTCGATGGACATCGCCGAACAGAATAGGCGGTTTAACACATCGCGAGCCATAGGACTGCACCCAGGCACTGCGACTGAAGACAAAGCCGGCGAGCTGTTCCCCGAAATATTCCACCATGTCGTTACGTTCCGCTTCACCGTGTACCAGCACATCCAGACCGAGTGCTTCCTGTTTGGCGACAGCGTCTTTTATTTCGTCGCGCATGCGCTGCTCGTACTCTGCTGGTGTGAGATCGCCTTTCTTGAGTTGCAGCCGCGCCTGACGAATCTCAGCGGTTTGCGGAAAGGATCCGATAGTGGTGGTCGGTAGCAACGGAAGATTCAAGCGTGCGCGCTGTTTCTCAATGCGTGTTTCATAGGCATTCGCCCGTGTGCTTGGCACCTGGTCCAGCGCCGCTAGCGCCTTGCGCACGGCGGGATTCACCACACGGTTGGAATTCGCGCGCCGTGCGAGCGCGTTTTCATTGGCTCGTAACTCGTCCCGCACCGAGTGGCGTCCGCCCTCCAGTGCGCTTTTCAGCAGTTGTAGTTCTTCCAGCTTTTGCTGGGCGAAAGCAAGCCAATCGCGTACTTCCGGATCAAGCGCGGTTTCGGATTTCAGGTCGACCGGCACATGCAGCAGCGAGCAGGAGGGTGCCAGCCAGAGCGATTCCGGTCGCGCTGCATACAGCGGTTCAAGCCAGTCGAGCAAGGCATTCAAATTGCTCTTCCACACATTGCGACCATTGATCACTCCCACAGAGAGGATCTGTTCCGGTTGCAAGAGCGTCGAGGCTTGCTGGATCTCTGCTTGCGCGTTGACTGCATCCAGATGCAAGCCGTCGACCGGGAGAGTGCAGGCGAGCGCTAAATTATCCCGCAACTCGCCAAAGTAAGTCGTCAGCAACAGGGCTGGCCGCTCCATTCCTTTAACCAGACAACACAGCTGTTCGTAACTGGTACGAAACGCGGCTTGCCATGTCGAGTCCAATTCAGTGACGAGGACAGGTTCATCGATCTGCACCCAGTCCACGTCGGCGTCCTGGAGCTCGCCTAGCAATTGCACGTAGGCAGGCAGCAAGCGCTCAAGAAGCGTGAGCTTCTCGCCATCACCCTTGAGTTTGCCAAGCCATAGATAGGTGAGTGGTCCGATAATCACCGGTTTGGTTTGATGGCCTAGCGCTTGTGCTTCGCGAATCTGCGTTATCAGCTGTTCACTATCCAGAACGAAGGACGTGTCCTCGCTCAGTTCAGGCACCAGATAATGGTAGTTGGTATCAAACCACTTGGTCATTTCTGCCGCGTGCACACACTGCGCGTTCTCATCGCCTGCAGAGCGGCCGCGGGCCACGCGGAAATACTCATCCAGGCGCTCTGAGCCGGATGCAGTCGATGCCTGCCCAAGATGGGCGCGGCTGGGGATATTGCCGAACAGGAAACTCGTATCCAGCACGTGATCATATAAAGAGAAATCTCCGACGGGCAGCAAGTCGCAGGCCGCCTGACGGGCCCAGTTGTCCGATCTGAGCTGCCGGGCTCTCGCTTGCAGCTCGGCAAGGCTGATCTCGCCTTGCCAGTAAGATTCAAGAGCAAATTTGAGTTCGCGTCGGGGGCCGATCCGTGGAAACCCCAGATTGTGTAGTCGCAGCATGGCGTACCTTCCTGATTATCAGTTGAGCGGTTAGGAAAAGGCGTCAGTGTAGGGATGCGAAAACATGAATAAAAATGATATAAATTCGATATATCATGAAAAATATTCATAAAAAGAAGCGTAGTGGGGAGCCAGTAGTGGAGATCTTGTCACATGATTGAACGCATTCATCTGCGTATTCTGAGCGAGGTCGATAGCCAGGGCTCGCTCACGGCGGCGGCAGAGAAACTGCATCTGACGCAGTCTGCGCTCAGCCACTCCATCAAGAAACTGGAGCAGCAATTTGCTGTTCAGCTGTGGCAGAAAGAAGGCAGGAAGTTAGTACTTACTCAGGCTGGAGAGCATCTGCTACGGGAGTCCAGGCGATTATTGCCACAATTAGAGCGCCTGGATGAGACCCTGTCGTTATACGCGGGTGGCGGACAGGGTAGCCTGCGCATCGGGATGGAATGTCACCCCTGCTATCGCTGGCTATTGCGGGTGGTCGAGCCGTTTCTGAGCCATTGGCCCAAGGTCGATGTTGACGTAAAGCAGGCTTTCCAGTTCGGGGGCATGGCGGCGCTGTTCAATCACGAGATCGACATTCTGGTGACGCCCGATCCGTTGTTTCGCCACGGGATCAGCTTCGAGCCGGTTTTCGATTATGAGCAGGTGCTGGTCGTGTCGACGCAGCATCCATTCGCCGCTCGGCAAGTGCTGACTCCTCAGGACCTCACTGAGGAGACCTTGTTTACCTATCCGGTGGAAACGGCACGATTGGATGTGTTCAAGGAGTTCCTCATTCCCGCCAATTGTTCGCCACGCAAGCACAAGGTCATTGAGGATACGGAAATCATGCTGCAGATGGTGGCAGCCAATCGCGGTGTCGCCTCGCTACCGCGTTGGTTGGTGCATGACTATCAAGCCGCGATGCAAATCGTCGCCGTGCGCTTGGGTGAGCAAGGTATCGCCAAGCAGATTCATCTCGGCATACGTGATGATGAACAAAATAACAGCTACACGCGCGCCTTTGTTGAAGAGGCAAAAGCCTCTCAGGCTTCGATCGAACAGGATGGGAAGTCGAGCGTGTCTGCCATCTCCTGATAATCCGATTTGCTGCCTTTCACAATACCCTGAATCCCGGCTACCGGCCCAATCCGGTGCAACGCGATCTGTAATGCGCGAGTTATTGCATCAGCCGAGGATTGCCAGTGTTCATGACAGACGAAGGGCGGAGAAGGAGCCGCTTCAGTCCGGCCGATGATATGGCGGTCCGAGAGGTCCAGTAGCTGCCAGGTATTGGCATCGATAGCGACCAGATCCACCTCACCATTATGCAGTAAGGTAAGGCTCGCCATGTGTGAGCCGCTCTCAATTACAGTGCCTGTTTGAATGCCTTGTGCGTCGAGCCAGCGGAATAAACCAAAACAGCCTGAATAGGAAGAGCGCGCATTCACCGCAATCCGCGGTGCGGAACCGAGGGAGTTACTTGCAACAACATGGCTGTAGTAATACCCAGGTTCGCAATCCAGCCTGGCAAAGACAGGGCGGGCCAGTGGATAAAGACTGGAACCTTCGGCAAGAAACAGATCGCCTCCACAGCATTGGCCCAGCAACAAACCTTGGCTCTGCCATTGTTCAGGCAGGGGGAGAGTCCTCTCGAGTGCTACTGGCAGGTCGAGTTCCTGTTCAGCCAATTGATTCAGTAGCTGCTCGCGAAGGCATGGGAAGAAGGAGTCCAGCTGAGCGGTAGTACGCTCGAGATCGTACCAGGGCAGGCTAATGATCGGTGTCATCGGGCAATCCATTGCCTCCTGTAGTCAGTTCAGAAGAGTCCTTTCGGTTTGACTCTTGAGTAGGCTCATCAGAATAACAGTGTTCAGAAGAATAATTGCCCGGTTTCTTGCCGAGCTTGCTGAGTAATTCCTTGCTCCGCTTCGCCAGGGGTTTCGTCTCTTCCGAGCCTGCCAGCTCGGCAAGAATTTCAGGATCGAGTTTGGCAAGTTCTTCATCCAGCTCCTGAAAAGACTGCGCGCAAAGCAACAGCGATTGTTCATCACCGTTCTGCTCAGTCAGTTCTGCCTTGAGTCGCTCGATCCGCGCCAGACCCCACTCATGCATGCTGGTAACTATCGGTTCGAGTGCACGACCATGCTCGGTGAGTTGGTATTCGACGCGTGGTGGCTTCTCGTCAAAGTCTTCACGGCTGATGACCTCAGCCAGCTCCAACTCTCTCAGCTCACGAATCAATACGCGCCTGCCGAGGCCGGGGACTTGATCCAGAATATCGGTTAGCCGAATCCCACCCTCGGTGCTAAAGAGTTGTGCAAGGATCAATACCTTCCATTTGCCGCCGAGGGCATCGAGGCAGAAATCTACTGAAGTACGGTAGTCCACGAATCTCAGTGTCCATCAATATTGGTATAACGAAATCCAAACATACTCGAATCCGTCAGCAAACGCAGCGCTGAATTCAATAACTGCTGACGGTGACAATTTTGTCACGGATTGATCAGATCATTCGGGACGCTACAGTAGGGCTATAGAGTTTAAGGAGTTCCAGGATGCTACTTCATCTAGCTACATTGATTCTGATTATCTATTTTCCACTGACCCAATTGCTCTTTTTCAAGCGAGAACGTGAGCGCTTGTTGACGGTACCCGGTGCAAGGTTGGAGTTCTATCGCAGTACATCGATTGCCTTATGGGTAATCGCAGCTCTACTCGCGCTGTTGGTTTTCAGCGTAGAGATAGCCTGGGAGGAATTGGGATTCCGCCTTCCTTCTGATTGGCGTTTCTATGGCGTGCTGACAGTGATTCTGATCGCCTCGGTATTCATGGCAAAGTCCAGTAATGTCACTCCTCAGAACTACACAACTCTTCGGGATGCCTACGCACATGTGCGCTTTTCGCTGCCTGCTAACCCAAAAGAATTTCGCTATCTCTGCGTGACCGCTGTCACTGCCGGGGTCACGGAAGAGTTTATCTATCGTGCTTTCTTGTTCTGGTATTTTTCCCAATCTGTAAACGTATTGCTCGCTGTGCTGCTCGCCAATCTGGTCTTTTGCCTCGGTCATCTATGGAGTGGGCCGAAAAACATGTTCGGAGCATTTGTCCTGGGATTGGGTTTTTCGGCGATCTACTGGCTGTCAGGATCACTGCTTACTGCCATGTTGGCGCACGCAGTCGTCGATATCTATGCCGGGAAAGTCGGGCTGGGACTTGCTCAGCATGAAGACTCAATGGCAGCAGATTCTGGAAGCCATGCTGACCTTGAACCAGCAGGGCTGCCGGAATGAAGGCGTTAGACTCAGAGTTGTATCGCGGTCAGAAGCCAGCCGGAGAACTGCAGCGCTGCTTGGACAATTTCAATGTGGGCTATCGAGTAACCGGCTCTCGTTCTGACATCGTGTCACTTCTGCCCGGCTTGTGCGCGCTTTCTCTCCAGAAGCACCGGGCCGGGACCCTCAACAGACAATTTATCTTCCGCATTGTAGATAGGGCAGTTCTTCATCGAGAGACAGCCGCAACCGATACAGCCTGTGAGTGAGTCGCGCAGTCTTTCAAGGTAGGCGATACGATCATTCAGCTCCTGACGCCATTGTGACGACAGCTTCTGCCAATCCCGTTGCGTGGGAGTGCGCTCTTCAGGCAGCGTGGCAAATGCCTGTTTGATCGCTGCCAGGCTTATGCCCATCTTCTGCGCCGCTTTGATCACCGAGACTCGCCTGATCACTTCAGCCTTGTAACGGCGTTGATTGCCAGTATTGCGGCTGCTGCTGATCAATCCCTTTTCTTCATAGAAGTGCAGCGTGCTGACCTTGATGCCGCAGCGCTTTGCGACCCGACCTACTGTCCAGATGCTCTCAGCCATCGAATTTCCTCTCGGGGTAAGTTTTTTCATCTTAGTGAAAAAACTTCTTTACCTCAAGTTAACTTGAGGTATTAGGATGGCCTTGTTTTGACAATTCAAGCAAACAAAACAGGGAGAAAACTCATGCTTCATCTGGAACATCTTAATCTGGTCGTACGAGACATGGACAAAACACTGGCGTTCTATCGCGCTGCGTTTCCGCACTGGGAAATCCGCACCTCTGGTAGTGGGAAGTGGTATGGCACGCCGCGCAACTGGCTGCATTTCGGCGATGACTATCAGTACCTGGCTTTCAGCGATAACGGGCAGGGCACGATGCGCGACCTGACATCGCTGGATGTGGGTCTGGCCCATTTCGCCTTTGTAGTGGCTGATATCGATGCCATAACCAAGCGTCTTACCGACGCCGGATTCGAAGTAGCGATTCCACTCAATGTGGAGCCATACAGGAAAAATATCTACTTCATTGATCCTACGGGCTACGAAGTCGAGTTCGTTGAATATCTGAGCGATGTTCCTGCCGAACGCAATCTTGTGAGCTAGTACAAACTAGCTGGATCGGAAAAGGAAGCGGAAAAAGCACGGGAAGTAAACAGGAGAAGGACATGGAGACACTTAAAGTACTGGCCATTGGCACCAGCAGTAACCGCAATTCCATCAACCTGCAGTTGGCCACTTATGCTGCACGTCTGATCGAAGGGGCATCCGTCGATGTGCTAAGCGCCGCCGATTACGAGATGCCCCTATACAGCGACGCACGCGAGGCAGAGCTGGGTTCGCCGGAGCCGGCGCAACGCTTCATGCAGAAAATCGCGGAAGCGGATGCCATCGTTATCTCCTTTGCAGAATACAACGGCAGTTACACGGCGAGTTTCAAGAATCTGTTCGACTGGGCATCCCGGATCGATACCAGAGTCTTCCAGCGCAAGCCGACAGTATTCCTGTCCACTTCGCCAGGAGGAGGGGGTGCCCAGAGTGTGCTCGCTCAGGCGGAGCAGTCTGCAAAGTACTATGGGGCTGATCTGGTGGCCACCCTCTCGGTGCCAAAATTTCGCGAACAGTTCGAACCAAATTCCGGTCTCATGCGTCAAACAGCGTTGAGAGACGAGCTGAACCTTGCCATGGCCAGCCTTCGGGATGCGGCGCTATTGCACCGGGGCCAGTCGCAGCATGGCCTCGGTCAAACTGACGGGGCGGGCAGCGGGCGGCAGGAGGGAAGGAGCAAGCAAGGAGTCAGTTTATGTTAAATGGGAACGATCAGTCTGAGACAAATGCCATGCTCGCAGCACTTATACAGTATCTATCTACACAGTACCCTACACAGTACCGATCAGGGCAGTTGGCGAAGCAGGGTTGTCGAGTGCGACATCCCTGGTACGCCGGTTTGTCTTTCGCAAATAATTGTCAGTCAGAAACGTTACGTCACATGAAATCCAGAGCCCAACATCTCTTGCCAAGTCTGTTGCTGCTACTCGCCCTGATTGGCTATGTGGCGGCTGGCAGTCAAGGCGATGACGAGTCAGCCGTCAGTGCTACGGTGTCGGGTGTTGATGCGAACCACCTGTAGCCATCTGCCAGTGATGCAACTGGTGATGATTGCCGAGTGCCATAAATCCGGCAAAGCCAAGTGCCCGGATTCTGGTGATCGTTGCCTCGTCGTCGGCCTCGATATCCACCCGTAACCCCTCGCTTACTTCAGTCACCTCAACGCGCCAATCGAATTCGCGACGCACCTGATCAGTATGCGCCGGTATCATGCGATTGATGGCAGCCTGCGTATCTGCATCCCCGGTGAGTACAAGGCGCATCCCGGTCGGGAGTAGTTCGCGCGTGACCTGCGTGCTCATCATTACCCGGTCCATGTCGATGAGATGACTGCGCAATGCGTCCAGATCAACCTTGCTCCAGTCGGTTGCAGGGTCGGCGTCCAGCGCCGACAGAACTTCCTGAATCGCAGCAAAGCCGGATTGTCCGGTTGCCGACAGCCTGCCCACCGCGCCGTTCTCCTGATTGTGATGATTCTGATGCAATGCTGTATGGCCTGCGTGTGATCCGCTATGCGCCTGATGCTGGCTGTGCTCACTTGAACTGTGGCCAGGCTGGCCAGTCTGTGCGAAGCCGGTCTCAAGGCTCGCCAGCGTCAGAATCATCAGCTGAACTGATATTTTTGCCGTGCGGGAAAGTGTCATAGCGTTTGTCTCCAATCAAATTCGAACTTGCACCAGTCTATCCCTGTTCTACCTGCTTCGATATGATTCAAATCATATGGAAACACAATTACAACAATTGATCGAACACTGGCCTGAAGAGGCGCTGAGCTATAGAAGAGTGGGCGCGGGTGAGATGCTTTTCAGGCAAGGGCAGCCCGCGAATGCAATCTATGCAATTCGCTCAGGCAGCATCCGGATGGAACGTGATCTCGAAGATGGCTCTACGGTTGTTCTTCACACGGCCCGGGCAGGAGAGACCTTTGCAGAAGCCGCCTTCAACGCGTCGCACTACCATTGCAATGCCGTCGCTGTATCCGACAGTGATGTGCTGGTTCTCGCGAGTAAGGTTCTCAACGGAGAAACTGCGGACCTGGCACTGCACAAACTACTAAACACGATTCTGGCCAATCAGGTAAGAGAGTTGCGTACCCTCGTAAGCCTGCGTGACATTCGCGGTGCGGAGGACCGCTTGCTGGCCTGGATACAGTTGCAGCCGCAAACCCGGGCGGGTGAGATAGTCATCAGTCAGACCTGGACAGTCATTGCCCAGGCGATCGGGCTTACCCGGGAGTCGGTATACCGTGCTCTTTCCAACCTGGTCAGAAAGAGAGTTATTGAACGGTCAACAGCGCAAAGCGATGATCGCACTGAGAGGCTTCGTCTCCTGTAATAATACTTTCATCTGCTAGTGATGTAGCTGCGTATTGAATTCTGATACATTCCGCAACGCTCTAAACTACTTATGGAAAAGGAGGGGCAGCATGACTTTGGCAAGAAAAACTCTTATTACTCTCACTTCATTATTCACACTGATTTTCACAGCACCTGCGGCGCTGGCACTTGGCGTCGACGATCTGGTTGGCAGCTGGGCGATGTCGTACAACATGGGACAGGGGAACCAGACTGGTACGATTACCGTCGCCAAGAATGCCGACGGTTCGGCGGCGATAACCTTGAATACCCAAGGCGGAGGCACCAGTACGGCCAGTGATATAGCAATCAATGGCGAAGAGCTGACTTTCAGTCGCACGATCAGCGCACAGGGCCAATCAATTCCTGTTAACTACAAGGCAACACTGGTAGATGGGCAACTGCAAGGTACGTTTGAACTGGACCTCGGCGGAATGGATGCCGGCGGCCCGGTAAGCTGGACTGCTGCACGACAGTAGTCAGACTCAGGGAAGAAACTGATCCCGCAGCAGGCGAAAGCGTGTAATAAATGCCGCTTTCCCTGCTCTTCCTACAGGGCCCTTCGTGTTAATCACCCGGTAAGCCCAGAACGACCCCGCTCCGCACTTAGTTTCCACGCCAATCTGACCCATACCTGCAACGTTGGTGACCTGTTCGCCCAATGCTGACGCTTTGCGGTGAACATTCGCCAGCGTTTTACCTGCAGACTGCAGCTCAGAAACCATGCCTGGCTTGGCTACTGTTCTGGAACCGAACTTGTTAATGCTGTCAGCAACTTTGCCCCCGGACTTGGTCTTGGTGGCGGTCATACCGATTTTGCCACTACCACTCAGCGTCGTCCCATTCGGGCTGCTGCCACCGCCCGCGCCAATCTCCGCACTGAGAGTGGCAATCACATTGGCGCCGGAAGTTGCCATTGCCGCGCCACTGCCGCCTGGTACCAATGTGCCATCGACATAGAACTGCACTGCATCCGCACCTACCGCATTGCCGAACGTACTCAGGAAAAAGCAGAAGCCACTGTCTGAATTTGCCCCAACCTTCGAGCGATAGTCAGACACTGCCAGGGCTTTGCCTTCCGGTGTGCAGCAGCCTTTTGGATCACAGACAACTTTTGAGGTAATGATCATCCAGCCGGTTTTGTCGGTGATGCTGCCATCTCCGCCTGGACAGTTATTCGACCAGGAGTCGAACATGCCGTGCACGGGGCCATGATTGAACCACTGCCCGGACCCATTGGCTGAGCTGTTCGTAGTCCAGGCATTGTTGATTTCTGGATGTGGGTTGTTCGCGATCGTCCATACCCAGCGACAGGCACATTCACGTTTGCGAACACTCCCGTCTTCTGCGTTCAGGGCGTTCCGGCCAGGGTGGGGCGGTGGTTTTCTAACCGGAAGGTTGAGATCGACGACTGCAGGTCCATGGGGCGGGCGTTCATCATAGAAGCCGAGTTCGCGCAATTCCTCCCAACTCATGTCGTCCATGCGTGCGAACACCGCGGGGTCGGCAATAAACAACGCGCCGGGAGAAACCACAAAGTCTGCACCGGGATTGGCGAGGTCGTCTTCTGACACTTCTGCGATTGCTGCTTTGCTAACTCCGTCAGCGAGGAGGGCGCCAATATAGTTCGGGTCAGCCCAAATCGCATGCCAGGCATCCAGCTCTTCCTTGCACATGGCCTTGCGATCTTCTTCATTCGCTGCGCCGGTTCGAGCTGAATGCTCCCTCGCATCCTGGCTTAATTCATGCGGCGGGTAAGGCGCGGCTCCCGATACAAGCATCCCAATGGCAACGAGTGCGATCCCAATCAACACTGTTTGTAGTTCGCCGCTGAAGACCGGGCCAAGATCTGCAGCATCGGGCTGCCAGAACAGAATGGTGATTCCGCAAAGAATCAGCAACGCACCCAAAAAATTACCCAGAGCATTCAAGCCCATAGTTCCTCCGAATCATCTGGTCGGCATGCAGCTGGATGCACAACCCGGCCAGAGGAGCAGGGTACGTGGCCGGGGTTTTTAATCAAGCCGGAAAATTGCTGTTAGCAAGTAAGAAAATTTACCCCTGTGATGACTAAGAAGCGGTTATTGCAACACAATCCATCAGCTATTCTGGAGCATCACTTCATTTCCGGTTCAGGTAGAATCGGCGATAGTGGCAGTGAAAGTGGCAGCGGGCATAACGGTGAATCGTGAGAACTGCAGGGGCATAGGCTGCTCCACCAAGTCGACTGAACCTAGAGAGCGTTGCACCAACCAGGCTATTCGTGATCGCACATTCGCAAGTCGCCGCCACGGTGAATTTGATTTCGGGAACAAGACAGAGTCAGCTTATTGAGGAGTACTGTTTATGGCACAGCTTATGGAACACGTTAAAACGCAGAGCACGACAATCAGCTCGGTTCACTATTTCGGGCTGCTGGCACTTCTGCTGGCGTTTTCAGTGCCCGCTATTGCCCAGAATAATTTCAATCTGGAATTGCTCAACCCGGGCGAGATTATGGTGAACCTCAATGCCAACGAGGAGGCACAGGTCGAACAGGATACTTTGCATGTCAATTTGTATTACGCAGCGCAAGGGCGTGATCGGGTCAGCTTGCAGGATGAAGTCAATCGCAAGATGGCTGCCGCCAGAGAGGTGCTAGAGGAATCGGATATCGAATACTCAATTCAGCAATATCGCGTCTATGAAGTGCAGCCCGGCCGGCCTACGCGTGGTGATGTCGACAATGCAATCTGGCGGGCACAGCAGAGTATGACGCTCAACGGTCAGGATATGGACGCAATTCTCGATCTGGTAGCTGAGTTGCAGGGCCTGGAACTGGTAATGGGCGGAATGAACTACTCCCTCTCGCGAGCTCGCGAAGAAGAAGTAGCAGACTCCCTGATGGCGAATGCGCTGGCCAAACTCAACAGCCGGGCCGAGGCAGCCGCGATGGCGTTGGGCAAGAGTGGCAGCGAAATAGTAGAAATCTCGATGCACAGCGGCAGTAATGCCTTTTATCGTACCGGATCCATGGCGATGGAAATGGCCGCGCGGGATGTGGCGACTCCGGTTGCTGAGCCGGGGATGGCTACTGTGAATTTCAATGTGTCTGCCCGGGTGATCTTATTGCCCTGATCTGTGAGAAGGGCCGGGCCGAGTTTGGAGGCGCGCGGCGTGTTGATCAGAACAGATCGATGCTGCCTTCTTTGTGATCCAGCGCTTGTAGCTTGCCTTGTTCCACAAGTGCTTCGTAGTTGGCGACCTGATTGCGACCATTGTTCTTTGCAAAATAGAGCGCCTGGTCTGCACGGTCAATAATCATCGGTGGAAACATGTTCTCAATGAACTTGGCATAGCCAATACTGACGCTCACTCGTCCCACTTGCTGGAAACACTGATTCTCGACAGTGCGGCGTAATCGCTCAAGGGCGTATTCCACATTGGCTGCAGGAATCGGTTCCAGCAGGACAACGAATTCCTCTCCTCCAAAGCGGAACAACAGGTCAGAGCGTCGAAAGCTTTGCTTGAGAATCTGGCCGATGGTGAGAATGACCTCGTCGCCATACAGGTGACCATATTGGTCGTTCACTTCTTTGAAATGATCGATATCGATAATCGCCAGCCAGGGGAACCGCTGCAGCTCTTCGCCATGACGGCGCTCTTCATGGTGATCAGCATAGTCACTATTCGCCGAACGTTGTTTCTCCAGCATGCGTGAGATCTTGCTGTCGAAGGTCTGGCGATTGAGCAGGCCGGTCAGCTTGTCTTTCTGACCCTGATCGAGCATGAAATTCAGGTTTGCGTAAATTTCAAGCAGTGCTCTGATCTTGGCGAGATGCGGCTCGAGTGCTTCTCGTGTGGTCAATGCCATAATGCTGCGGCACTTGCCCTTATGCATGACCGGAAACCAGAAAGTCGTGGAGTCTTCTGTTGACTTCACATGGATATGCCCCGCACGAACTTTGGTCAGTACTTCAGAGCTGAGCGTTACGGTTTCGGGGGTTCGATGCCATTCAAATTCAAAGTCGCCTGGTTCGACTTCGCGACTACTCAAGCCAAGAATCTGTTCACCCTGGGTCACGCCAAGGTCATCTTCTATAACAATCTTCCTGCATTCGCTCAGGGAAAAGACATTGGTTAAACCGGCGAGCAGAGTTTCCAGTAGATTCTCTGGCTCCTGCGCCTGGCTCAACGTGATCACGAAGTGCAGTGAATAGGGATCGGATAGCAAGGTGGTTCCGGATTGGTTTTTTCCGGACGCATTGTCGCTTTTTGTGCCCGATTGATCTAGCCAGTCCAGGCAATAAGCGGCCGCAGCCGGGGTTAGCTGTGTATCGCTGAGGTTCTCGAGAAAGCTATCGAACGGCTGTTCAATACAAGGCCGCAGCGCGGTTGGGTAATTTAATCCTAACCGCCTGTTGATTGGATATTTCACTGAGCACGTCCAGTGCAATATATGCCAGAGTTATTGTGTTGTTTAACAACTACGACAATCCACAGGAGGACTTAAGTAATTGTTTTGGAGGCTAAAAGTCTTGAAGTTCGTGGGGGCGGGAGAGGGGAGAGTGGCGCCGCACGATTCTCGCATCTGGTGGCGGCGCTGCGCAGGGTCACGTTCGGTCAACCATCTGTCACCTTTCGGTCCACCCAGGTTGCGGTAATAATCAAATTCGGTGGTACTGCCAAGCCACCAGTGTGCGACGGCCCCAAACCTGTTAATCAGTTTGTGAGTCGTTTTGTGCAGATGTGCGGCCGGGGAAGGTCCCCCATCCTCGGTACTCGGTCAGCCTTTCCCGGTCGCATCTTTTTGCCGCTTCAATCGCGATGAAAATGCGTAACGAAACCGTTTCAGAATCCGAACCTACTCGTGCTGAAAATCCGCATGATGCTGGCGCAATAAGTCTTCACCGAAGTCGCCATTAAAGTCTCGCCACACCGAGTGGACGTGATTGGCTCCGTTCTGCACATTGTCATACTCAATCAGAAATCCAGGACCCTGTACGCGATAGTAGTGCGGTTCTCCGAGTTCCACGGGTCCGGCCCAGGCAAAAGAAACGTTGTCAAAGCCGTCGCGCTCAATCTGCTGCCAGCGCTTGTTGGCAATCTCGTCTGCCATGTCTGTGGTATAGACGGTAATGAGGTGACGTAACAGCAGGATCTGGGACTCACTAAGTTGGCGTGCGCTGATGCCAGCGGGTTCGAGTGGGTTCACAGGATAGCTGGTGCCTGTTGTGATATCCCTCGGTGCTGCGCCTTCCAACACCGCAACAGTCAATTGCTCATCCGACAGAGAGCTTATGAATGCGCGACCGGCGTCTTCACGCTCTCCCAACACACGTTGATTTTCCTGCACAGGAGTTTGTGCTCCCTCGGTGACATGTGCCGGATTGGAACCGAAGAAACTGGGAGTGCTCACAGTGATTTCGCCTTGAACCACCTGGAAATGCAGCGAGAGATGGTGGCCTTCAAAGCGCCAGGCCCAGGTACCTTCTGCGGCTGGTTCTCCAAACACAGTGACTCGATAGTTCTCATTGTCTCGGACGAATCGCCCGCCGGGCTCCAGTACTTTGAGAACATTCTCCAACTCGATAATCGCTGACGCAGTCAAATAGCCTCTTTGACTGAGCCCGCTCTGAAGCAGGTCTCGAGCTTTGCGCTGCTGCTCGTTGTCCATGTCCTTGAGTGGCAGGCCATTGCGAGGAAAGATCTCATCCGGGACAAAGTGCCAGCGCAGATGCTCATCGGAGTTGAGTTGATAAGTGGCTTGCGACCGGGACTCACTGTTCAAAGAGGCGAGAAATGCAACCGCTGCCTCGGACATCTCGAGTTCCGCAGCGTCCGCCTGCGCAGCGGCAAGACTCAGAACCACAACCTGAGCCAGAATCAGGGGGCGATACAGTATTTGAATCAGCGTTTTTAGCGGTGGCATGACAGTCTCCTGAAAATCCATTCGCCGCCATAGTATCACTTCGCGAACCGAGAGAGTGTTGGATTACCAACGGCAGCGAAACCCGATTTGTGCGTCGGGTCTGCTGCCTTACGGACTATCAGGAAGGAGAGTTTGCTTCGGCGAGTAACAACTCCTCGAGATTATCAAGAGTCTGTTTGAAGCCTTCTTCCATGCCCATCGCCAGCACCTGCTGCAGGGCTTCTTCGCTCGCATAGCTTGTAGTGGAGATGAGCCGGGTTTGGCCGTTTTCCTCGACGAATGTCACCGTAGTGCTGGAGATCGGCATGTCGGCATTGATTTCAGCGGATTCATTGCAGAACGCATCGTCGTAGGACAGAGAGTCTTTTGCTGAAATAGCGGTATAGGTTCCCTTGCCCCAGCTCTCCATGCCGTAGAAATCGCCTTGTGCTTTGTCCACGCAGCGCATGCAGTAGTGCCAATAGCCACCCACCGTAAAATCGAAGTGGGCGATCTCGGTTTCCCAGCCTTTTGGCCCCCACCATTGGGAAAGTATTTCGGGCTTGGTGTAAGCATCCCACACTCTGGCCTTTCCGGCTGGGAAAAGCCTTTCCACACGCAATGTCTTCTTGTCATCGGCTATTGAAAAAACGGTTTCATTCATGCTCAGGCTCCTGCTCGCCAATCTCGTTGCTAATTAAAAGGGATTCCAATTTGTCGAATCGTTGTTGCCACATTCTGGCGTATCGAGCGATGTGCTCCTGAGCGATATCGATACTGTCAGGCACGATGACCACCAGTTGTTCCTTTCCGGAGCGTCGCTTGCTTACCAGATTTGCCTTCTCAAGAACTTTGATGTGCTTGGAGATCGCGGCAAAAGTCAGGCCGTAGTGACGTGCAATCGCGCCAATGCTCATTTCTGCTTCGGCGACCTGCGCCAGAATATTCCGGCGTGTACTGTCTGCCAGGGCAGCAAAGAGAAGATCGAGTTGCATATTACGTTCAACCATGTAGTTGAATGTAATACATGACAGTAGTATCGGTCAACTGGTTTTTCAAGCAGGTATTGAGTAAAGGAAAATTGCCAGGGGAGTAAGAACGCCGATCATGCTCTGTTGGGCGCTTGCGGCTACTTTTGCTCATGCGAGCCTTGTATAGTGACGGCCTCAACCGATGAGCATGGAAGGGTTACTCATGCAGACAGTTATACAAAAATCAGGGCAGAATCCCAGGCCTGGAACGGCGCAGAAATTAATCCAGGCAGTGCTGATTGCGGTGATCGCAACTCTGGGTACGGCGCTACATGCCCAGCCCACTCTGGAGTCTCTGGCGAATCCTGGCCCTTATCAGGTTGCCTACTACAATCAGTTACCAGGCGTTGAAGAGTACTCCGGAGCGACGCTCTATTTTCCTGCAAACCGGGGGACAGATTTTGGCGGTGTCGCCATTGCACCGGGCTTTACTGAATCCCAGGAAAACATTGAATGGTGGGGGCGCAAGCTCGCATCCTACGGCTTCGCGGTACTCGTTCTGGACACCAACAACCCTCGAGATGATCCGCAGATGCGC
>JASBUV010000168.1 GCA_030147705.1 Gammaproteobacteria bacterium | reverse complement strand
GACGCCGACACGCGGCAGCACCTCTATAATCAGTTATCGAAGCTGGTATATCCCCATCAGCTAGAGCGAATCAAGCTGGGTGATGAGCTGGAAAATACGATGCCTCTGAAAGAGGGGAAGGCCATTATCAATGTGTTTGATGTGCAGAAATCCAGTGAAATACGGCACGAGCGGACCGCTGAATTTTTTATGAGTTTGTTTCAGTCTTTCTTGCAGATCTGTATGGAGGGCTATGAGCATAATCCTTTGCGGTCTCAAGCGTTTCGACTCAAGGAAACCGGGGATGGCTTTATAAGTTCAGTTGGATATCCCTTTTTACCTGTTGATTCTCGCTCTTTGGCGGATAGTGCCGTTGCAACTGCATTGCGGATGTTTGAGGCCTTCAACAGGGAAGTTGCGCGATTCAATTATTCCAGGCCGATCAAGGCCGCGATGGGGCTGGCTTATAACTCTGTGCAGGGTACGTTCCAAAGTGGTGGTATTCGTTCTTATGACCTGTTTGGAGAAGCGCTGATACAGGCGGCCAAATATGAGGAACTGCGCAAGCAGGCCGCGTTGTGGGATATCTTTTCGAGCTATGCCCATGAGCAAGGCATGACTGCATTCAATATCATGATTGTTCAGGAAGTTGTTTACAACTCGCTAAGTCCAGCTTACCGGGATCTTTTTATTGAAATCGATTTGTCCGATCACAAACTGGTCGATAAGGACTTCCAGATGATGTATGACAATGAGGCAAAATACATCTATTTCCATCTCTTGCCCTGATCGAGCATCTTACTCAAACTCTGCCAGTACCTGCACCTCGACAACGCCCTCATTGTCGCACTCGGCACGGATATCCATAGGGCGGCAGCAAACTTCACAATCTTCGATATAGGACTGTTCTGCCACTGAGCAGTCGATAAGAAGTCGGATAGTCTCGCCGCAATAAGGACAATGGGCTGCAACAACTTCCTGAGAATTCAAAGTGGTTGCGAGACTTCGGTCAGCAGAGGCTTGCCTGCAAAAAACGCAGACAGATTGTCGAAGACCAGTCGTCCCATCGCGCGACGGGTTTCAACAGTAGCACTACCAATATGCGGCAGCAGAACGGTGTTTTGGAGGTCAGCAAGCCCTTCGGGTAATGATGGCTCATTCTTGTAGACATCCAGTCCGGCTCCCGCTATCACGCCACTCTGAAGTGCGTAGATCAAAGCCTCTTCGTCTACGCTGCTACCGCGGCCAACATTGATGAAATACCCATCCGCGCCGATTGCGGCAAATATTCGAGCATCGATTATGTTTTCAGTTCCCTGTCCGCCGGGCAGCATGTTCAGCAAGATATCACTGTTGTCTGCCAGGCTAAGCAGATCAGGATAATAGGTATAGGGCAAAGGCTTTTTGGACCGATTGTGATAAGCGATGTTGAGCTTGAATGGTGCGGCACGCTCCGCAATCGCCTCACCGATTCTTCCCAACCCAGCAATCCCCAACGTTTTTCCTGCAAGGCCATATCCGAAGGAAAAAGGGCCACGTTGCCAGCTACCATCGCGAGCAAACTGGTCTGCTTTAATCAGATTGCGAGTGGTCGCAAGAATCAGTGCAAGGGCCAGGTCCGCCACGGCATCATTTAACACGTCAGGAGTGTTGCTGACGTGAATGCCTAGTGCGTTGGTTCTTAAAAAATCGATGCCATCAACGCCAACTCCGAATGCAGCGATGAGCTCCAGTGACTGCAGGTCGTAGATTTGCGGGTCGCAATTCCAGGACGCAGTAGCAGCGGCTCGGCATTTGCCTTCCAGATTTGCGATGAGTCTGCGTTGGTTGGTGTCGTCCAGTTTCCACAAATGGTGCGTGGTGTAATGTTCGTCCAACAGGTCCAGAGTTTCCTCATGGAAATTATTGACAACCAATAGATCGGGCTTCTGTGTCATTTGTAGTTATACTCGTGCTCGCATTGATCTCACGGTGAGCTAATTATTGGCGATAAGCGCCAAGTTGCCATAATACAAAATATTCCGTAGATTGCCGATTCTCCTTTCGTTGTTGTTGCTATCGGGTGCCCGGGTTCGCATGTCAGAATCAAATGAGAAGTTTCGACTCCTCCCCTCTGTGGACAGGGTTCTGCAGAGCGCTGAAGTTGCAGAGCTAATAGATTTGTATGGAGTCGGCCCGATCAAGGCTCATACCAGAAAACTGCTCTCAGAACTACGGGCGCAAATCGCTGCCAATAAGCTGCTTGCACTGCGGTGTGACTCCGAACAAGCGTTGTTCGAGGATTTTATCAAGCAGCTTACCCTCCGAGCACAGGCCCAATCGATGAGTAGTCTGCGCCCCGTACTCAATCTGACAGGCACAGTTGTGCACACAAATCTGGGACGCGCACAACTCCCCGCTGAAGCCATAGCTGCAATCGCCTCGATTGCAGATCAGGCTTGCAACCTTGAATACGATTTACAGCAGGGCCGGAGAGGAGATCGGGATTCCCACCTGGAGCAGCTCGTCTGTGAGCTCACAGGGGCAGAAGCCGTGACTGTGGTAAACAATAATGCCGCCGCTGTATTGCTGGCGCTAAATTCACTCGCGGCGCAAAAGAGTGTGCTGATCTCGAGAGGTGAACTGGTAGAAATAGGCGGCTCCTTCCGTATACCTGATGTAATGCGAAGTGCGCATGCCCACCTGGTAGAGGTAGGCACGACCAATCGAACTCATCTCTCTGATTACGCCAATGCAATCGACAAAGATACGGGATTGTTGTTGAAGGTACACACCAGCAATTATGCCGTGCAGGGGTTCACGGCAACCGTGGCCGAGGCCGAGCTCGCGCAACTCGCTCGGCAAAACGAATTACCGTCCATGGCCGATCTGGGTAGCGGGACACTGATTGATCTGACTGCCTACGGACTGCCTCCTGAGCCAACAGTGCAGTCCATAATCGAATCAGGCATCGACCTGGTGACCTTCAGCGGTGACAAGTTACTGGGCGGCCCGCAAGCAGGAATTATTGCAGGGAAGAAGTCACTGGTAGAGCTGATCAAGCGTAACCCCTTGAAGCGCGCTCTGCGAGTGGACAAATTGACTATTGCGGCATTGGAGGCCGTCCTGCACCTGTATCGGGACCCGGATCGATTGCAGAAACGTTTGCCGCTGCTAAGAGATCTCGCCAGGCCTGTCGCAGAGATAGAGATGCTTGCTGAATCGCTATTGCCCCTGGCACGCGAGCTTTTAGGGCACGTCGCTACGATAAGGGTGGTCAGCACTCACAGCCAGATTGGAAGCGGGGCGTTGCCTCTTGATGTGATTCCAAGTGTTGCGCTCGAGCTGACCCCGATAGCTGAGAAAGGGCAATCAGATTCCGCATTAAAAGATTTGGCACAGAATCTCCGTTCACTTTCCAGGCCAATTATTGTGCGTATTCATGATGGTAAGTTGATAATGGACTTGCGCTGTTTGCAAAGTGAGGAATTGTTGCTGGATCTTCTCACCGAGTTGGCTACGCGCTACTAGGCCCTGGTTGCCGCATTAGTTGACGCTTCGTTTGGCCTGCCCGCGTTGAACCCCAAACCTGAAGCACAATAGTGAGATCAATGAGGCGCAGAACATCAGGCTGAGTAGCGGATATATCGTGCCATTGAAAATCATCGCGACTACCTGTGCTGCAATAGCAGAGAATGCCATCTGCAGAAATCCGGTAAGACCAGATGCGCTTCCCGCAAATTGCGGAAACTCATTGATAGCGGCAGCTTGTGCGTTGGGCAAGGTAATCCCGTTTCCGAAGACAGCGAGCGAGATTGGCGCAAAGAGCGCGAGAGGCTGTTGAAAGCCGCTGAGCTGCAATGCCACGGCCAGAGAGATTCCCGCCAATGCAATGCTCGCCCCGAGCCCGATCATTCGATCCATTCCCATACTGCCTCCAAAATGACGAGCAACATAGTTGCCCACCATAAATCCAGCAGGGATCATAATGAAATAATAACCGTACTCAGTAGCTGGGCGATGTAATACGGACACCATGATTTCGGGAGCTGCCGAGATAAAACTGAAAAACACCACGGAGACGAACGTGACACAGAAAGCGTAGCCACTGAATACCCGTGACGCGAGCAATGTGATGAAAGTCCCTAGCATTGCTTTCACGCCTTCAAATGGAACCGGCTCACGAAGTGTCTCGGGGAGGCTCTTGCTCAGCGTTATCATGATCGCGGTGCTCAGCAAAGCGATCACAACAAATACCGAGTGCCAGCCAAAAAGTTGCATGAGCTCGCCGCCAAGGGCAGGTGAAAGCATCGGGATTACAACCATTACCATGACCAGCGTAGCGATTACTCGCGCTGCCTGTTCGGCGCCATAGACATCACGAACGATCGCGCGCGCCAGAACCAGTCCGACTGCGCCACCGAAAGCCTGTATAAATCTCCCGATAATCAGCGAAGTAATCGAGTTGGCTATCAGGCATAACAAGGAACCCACTAGCGTGATGATCAAGCCAGCAATCATGACTGGTTTGCGTCCGTATTTGTCGGAGAGCGGGCCGTAGGTCAATGTGCCGATCGCGATAGCAAGCATCGACAGGCTAAGGGTAAGTTGTGCAACGTCGGTACTTACCTCAAAACTGTCTTTGATGATGGGTAGCGCTGGCAATAGTATCTGCATCGCGGCTGGCCCGAGTGCAGAGCTAACGGCCAATAGCACGATCAGCCTTTTGGAAAGCGAATTGGTTTCTGTCACGAGGCGACCTGGTGTCTCTTGGCTAGTTAGCGGGTAATTGACAGGCTAGTGAAACCAGCCATACACATCACTGGCCCAAGAACGCGTCGCGGCTATTTCTGAGATTGGCGTTAGTCTGCGAGCTCAAAATAACACTGGAGCCGAGCAGTCTGGAGCGTTGAGCTCTGCTGATGTCGTAGCCGAGCCCGAAAAGTGCAGCGTGAAACTGATGGCTGAAGGTCGCAGCGAGTGAAGTCTGGTCCTGCGCGATGTTTCTTTCGCCAATTCCTGAACTGGCGGAAGGATCAAGAGTATAGCATGAAAGCAGCTCACCGGAATCCAGCCTCAAGCAAGCTCGCAGTTCGGGTTGACTATCGATCATGAGAGACATGCCGCCATCGGTTTGATCAAACCGTGGGGAACGCGCAAGAATCTGCGCGGCATCTTCAGCCAATTGGCTGCCATCGGTTTGTATGCTGACAGGAAGGCTCAGCCCGAGTCGGCGGAAAAGGCCGGGGTCACGACGCCAGGCACGGGCATAGAGCGCCTGGCTGGTCTCTTGTTCACCTGCGGCCCATGCAGTCTCTGCCAAACGAAGTGTGACTCTTGCGCGTAACAGGACTTCAGCTGCTGGGAGCAGTTCCAGTGCCTGATTGGCCGCAGGTCGCAAACTCGAGGAATCGCCACGCAAGTAGGCGATCTCGGTCAAATAAGCGTAGTAGTACCCCTGATTGAGCTGAAAGGCGCCATTGTCATTGGCGCGACGCAATGTGTTCAATACCACGCCGGGACCAATCAATTTGACAATTTCCGGTTCAAGCCACTCAGGGATGTGCACATCCAGTGGCGCGTATGGGCGAAGCCGGCTCTGCAAGACATCGAAATCTGCAAAGAGCGCAGCGGCACGGCGGCCGGTTCTCCAGGCATCAAGACGGAGATTCTGAGCTTCAAGCCTGGCGAGCTGACGAGACACGAAGGGCAAACCAGCTGCCTCTTCCAGCGCTTTCTGGTAAGTGCTGAAAAGGGCAACAGAGCTCATCAGGGCGGCATAGGAATCTTTCTGTGCATCATCTGCGCTATAGCTTCCGTTCCGGTCTGGCTGATTCAAAGCGGTGGTAGCGAGTCTGGCTGAGTCCTCGACGTATCCGGCGAGCAGTAGAAAGCCTGCGCTGACCATAAAATGTTCCGCTCTGTTCATTACTGTGACGACGGGTTCCTGCTGATCACGCCAGATCAACATACGATCCAGCGCCTGATTGGCCTCGTCAAAGCGACCCTGGTTCATCAACAAATACAGAAGATAGACCCAGGGGTCAGCAACACTGTCCGGATTCAGGTACCGGGTAGCTCGCTGCAGGTAGGCTTCAGCCTGTTCCATCTCCAGCAGACTAAGTGAGACTTCCGAGGCATTGGTCAGATAGACGGTATCTACCGTGTCATCCAAATCGCCGATTTCGCCATCGGAATTCAACGTTTGATTACAGGCATGCATTGATTCCGGAGGTTGAAGGCTAGCCAGCTCTACGGCACACAATGTGTTCCATGCTCTTGCTCTGGCAATCGTGTCGGTGCTGTTTTCCAACACACGATTGGCACTTTCGCGAGCTGCCTCGTAGTCTTTCATTTTAATGAGTGGCCAGCCGCGAAACGACTCAATGTCCTGTCCGTAGATTTCTTCAATCTTTGCAAGATAGTCCAGGGATGAGAGCTGATCGCCCATGAGCTGATGTACGTAGGATAGCTGGCTGAGCGTGAGGTAATGCCACTGAATATTGCCCGAGCTTAATGCTTCTTCCAGGGTTGCATAATTGGTCAGCGCCTCAGCTCGTTCCAGATGAAAGAGTGCACGTGCCATATTGCCCTCAACCGTAAGCAATACTTCGGCCAGGGCAAACTGGGCGGCCGGATTATCCGGCCGCTCTCTGACCCATTGTTCACTTAGCTCGCGTGCTCGAACCGTCTCATTCAGATTCAGCGCGTCGCACACCGCCAATGCGCGCGGATTTTGAACGTCTGAGAATCCGAAGCAGAGGGGCAGGCGATTCTCAGGCAGCTGAATATCCGAGATATCCTGATCCTGGGCTTGCACTCCCACAGTCAACAAAGTGGACAGTAAGCCCGCCAGCACAACGCGGGAAGCGCGACGGGAATGAGGCATTAGTTCAAGGTGCTCCTTGCCAACGCATCCATTGGTGCACGCATACAATCGTGTAGCACTCTGGCAAAGTCCGAAACGCCTGGGGCAAGCTCGATTCGGTGGCCAAGCACTTTGGGTAGAAGTAGCTCAATATCTTCTGCACTGACATAGTTGCGACCCCGGAGGGCTGCACTAACCTGCAGCGCTGGCATAAGCAAAACCATTGAACGAGTAGAGTTGCCTTGTAGTACTCGATCGTCATCGCGCAACGCCCGGGAAATATCGACGAGTGCCGTTTTAATCGCCGCGCTGATGGTGACTTCTTGATCAATCAGGTGTCTGGCACTCAGGACGTCACTGCGTGTCACCGTGGTGAGTTGTTGGCTGCGATCCCTGCGTTCCTTGTAGCTATCAAGCACGCCGAGTTCGGCATCGCGATCGATATGTTGCATCGTGATCTTGAACAGGAAGCGATCAAGTTGCGGAGTCGGCAATGGGTATGTGCCCACCAGATCCAGAGGGTTCTGGGTGGCAATGACGAAGAAGAGCTCATCAAGTGGGTAAGTCACATTGTCCACTGTTACCTGCTTTTCACCCATGGCTTCGAGCATGGCAGATTGTACCTTGGGCGAGGTGCGATTGATTTCATCAGCGAGAACCACATGGGCAAAGAGTGGGCCATGACGAAAATGAAAAGCATTGCTGTTGCTGTCGAAAACAGGAACTCCAGTGACATCCGATGGCAGTAAATCCGGGGTGAACTGAATGCGTCTGAACGGCGCAATGTGATCATCAACGTTGCCACTGTCATCAGCAACGATGGCTTCTCCGAGCGCCTTGGCAAGAGTGGTCTTTCCAGATCCGGGATAATCCTCGAGCAAGACATGGCCGTCTGCAATCAAGGCAATTACAGCCAATTCAACAACATCATCGCGTCCCAGCACTTGCTTCTGCACTGTTTGAATCAATGTAAGCAGTGTATCCGTTGCTTGTTGTAGTACTGGTGCAGTCGATTGTTGCGCATCATCTTCAGCAGCCACTTCAGGCGTACTGATATCGACGAGACTTTCCTGTGACATGATTTATTCCCGTGTGTAAAAAGTGATTAGCGCGCGTAAAGCCAGGAGAAGGGGTTAATAGTGCCTATGGCTCTTCTCCAGAGCGGCGTGCGTGACTGGATGTCTTTTCGAACTTCTTTGGTCATCGCTTGCCATTCTGCAGAGCTGTGACTTTCGAAGCGGGTTCCGCCAAGGGCTACTGACAGATGCGCTTGGGTGATGGCTTGCATGGCTGGTGAGACGGCTGACATCCGCTGTGCGAAGGCTTCTCTGCTTTCCCCGGCCCGTCTGGTAAATCCAATCGCCGCCAAGGCATCCAATGTAGCCCGATAGCAGCTGCGATATTGATGATTGATAGCGCCATGGCCGGGAAGCCAGAAGCGATAAAATTTGATCAGATAGGCGGTTACAAGCGCAGCCAGAATAGCATTGACAAGAATGCGCCGGAGCAACTCGAAATCGATGAAGCTGGTTTGTTGTGACTGCAGGAATTGTTCGAAGGCAGCTTCGTCTCGCAGCATGTCGCCCAGCAACTGTTGCAACTCGTTTTGTGGGTCGGTGCTCATGTCCACCAGGGTGCGTTGCGGTGCCGGGTCCACTATGACCCAGCCGATTCCCCGGAAATAGATTTCAGGCCAGGCATGACCATGAATGGCTTGCACGAGTAGTGCAGAGCCACCTCCGCGGTTGGTTTCGGGCACAGAATAGCCAATCCCGACACGAGCAGGTATCCCGAGGCTGCGATACATATATGTCGCAGCAAAGGCAAAGTGCATGCAGTATCCCGTCAAGTCGCCGAACAGGAATGAGGCAGCAGGGTCCGGTTCATACGCGTGTTCATTTCTCAGACTGTAAATGCCGTTTTCATCCAGATAGGTCTTGATCGCCCAGGCTTTGGCAAAGGGATCATCGGCATACTGAGGGCGAAGCCCCGTTACTAACTCGGCCGCCAACTCACCATAGCGAGGATCATCTGGTAGCGTGAGATATTCCTGCCACACTTCTGGGGACCAGTCTTCGTGACCCAATTCTCTGCCTAACATGAACTCGAAATCGTATTCAGGCGCGAGGGAAATGCTGTCGTAAGTGCGTTTGAAGCGAAGATTATTCGGATTCGGAGTATTTTCATACGCAATCGGGCTCACCAGTCCGAAAGGAGACCGATGCGGGACGAGCATGCCGATGGTTGCGCGTACCAGCTTACGTTGGTCGGTTGCTTCAGGTAAGACCTCAGCCTCCGCGCGATCACTCGTAAAGTGGCCGATGAGATCCCTGTCCATTTCAGGGTGAGTGCTGAAGTCGAGCATAGTGCCATTGAACTGTGAATAGGCAGACTCCCTGAAATAATAGGAACCATTCAGTGGTTCGTAATCATCCCGAAAAACAACTACGGCAACAGGTGCTTCTTTGTCGTCAGTATTGTTTTCACCATCCCGGAATGGATTTTCGCTGGCTGAACCGCTGCCTTGAGAAGATTGACCTGTAAGTCCGAGATCATTAGTCAGCTGTGGACTCGGTAAGCCGAACAGACGTACGTAGGCAACGAGTGACAGGCAGAGTAAGCCGAGAATTACGAAGTGGTAAGGCAGCCTGCGATGGTTTTGCTCCATCATCAGTAGTGCTGAAAGCCCTAACACTGCACTGACTCCAATTCCGAGCAGAATTGTTGATGGGTCAATACCGCGAGTAATGGCGAAATCACCAAGCAGAAAGGGGCGATTGATCATGCCGTTGCGGTGCGCCGCCAGAGTGAGCACAAACGCGAAGGCAACAAACAGAATTTCAATAATCGCACCCATGCTGGTGCGTCTGGCCAAAGTTCTGAGAAGCCAGGCGATTGCCAGTGTCAGTGTAAACCAGCGAATTGCTTCAGAAGCATTAAATGCCCCCATTGGGCCGAGCAAATCTGATGCAATTGGCAGGCTTGATAGCTTGGCAGCAAGGGAGATGCCCAAAAATAAAGCCAGCGCGATTAGCACAACAATAACGGCGGTTCTAACCTGAATAAGCACAGGGTGTTTCAGGTAATGTTCGCAGCTCAAAATACCAACTACGACCCCAGCGGCGGCTGCCATGGAACCCAGAGAATTAGTCAGAGAGAGGCTCAGCAGGAAACAGCTACCGGCAATGATCGTCGCGCGCAGGCTTCCCGGAAGCAATTGCGAGCTATCAATCGCCGGTCTTTTAGTGATGGGTTCTGATCGCATAATACTATGATAATTCAGACTTTTTTGAGATTTCTATCATAACAGAGGCCACTCTGCCTCTCGATGATGAGCACTGATTCTACAAAGTGTCCTATTTCGGTCAACAAGCCAAGCAATTCTGCCTTATCCACCTGCGATTCGGACGCTCCAGCTTCGGTCTCTCGGGATTTGAGAACAAATTGCCACCAGCTTGAAGTTTGTGCGTCTGCCACTATCCTGTCGGTTGCAAGCACCAGAGAAAACTGCCCTTTAAACTGGTGCAGGCTTGCTTTGAATTGATCCAGCCAATGTGTACGTTCTGCAGCAGCGAACACGATGCAGTGGGTCGCGCCGGCTGCAGCTTGAGATTGCATGAATTTGTCCAGACCAAACTCTATTGGGGAAGACAATTGTCTGGAAGCAGCGATTGCCCGTAGCGCGCTGGCAAGTTCTGAGGTAGTTTGAGAGCTCCCATCAGCTCCGAATACCCAATCCTCTCCCAGTGCGCCTCGCTGAAGGGCAATACGGGCTGCTGCCGATGCGGCTTCATCCTGTTTACTGGAGAGTAGATAAGCCAGCGTTCGCTGGCTATGGAACACACTTTTTTCAGCCAAGCGGACATTTAATTGCCCACTGCGTGCGTAGGCTTTCCACATAATGTCTCGCACAGAATCGCCAGGAGCGTAGGGTCGAATTTCCATGCGGTCACCCTCTGGACTGCCGGTTGGGTCGGGTATGCCGTCCTCCGCGGTCATGGAGCGAAGAAGTGGCAGGTGTTTCAAGGTATTCACTTGAGGCAGGCAGTAGCATTCTCTTTCTTGCGTCTGACGCCAGCTGTAGCGACAGAAGCCAAGCACGTCCGATACCGTAAAAACGCGCTGTACAGAGCTGCTGAGGCACCTTCTCTGAGGCATTAATTCTTCCTCCAGTCTGGCGTCTCCGGAATCATCAGTTGTATGCCTGATTCGGGTACTGATTGAATCGGGGAAAATGACTTCCCAATGTAACTTGATGAGTGGGAAATAATTGAGTGCCGGCAAATTGAATCCTGAACTGTTGTGAAACCCGGCTTCGAGATTAGTTGCATTGACCGTTGGTTGCTGTGTTTTCAGTTCATGGGCGATACGGCGCTGAATCAGGACTCCGCTCAGAATCGTACAGAAAAGGGCGAAGACCACAATTGCCAGAGCACAAATGCCGAGAGCGAAGACGACGAGGTCTTGAGACCCATACGCATAGCGGCGCAAGGCAAACGCTACCAATAACAGGGTAAGCAGGCCTTGCAGTGTGAGCGGGAAGAGGCCGGCAGCAATGTGCAGCAGGCGATAGACAAAAGAACGTTCCAGGCTGGCGGTTAGCGCAATGCGTGTTGTCCTCATCGATTGATTAACTCAGATTCAACACAATATCGGTAGTAACTGAATTGGCGATGAAGCAGTTCTCATGTGCCGAATGATGTATCGACGCAAGTAGTTCAGGAGTTGTCTGTGCAGTATTCGTAATTTCTACTTGTGGATTGAGTGTTACGCGAGTCATTGCCAATTTACCGTTCTGCAGTTTGGAAAGTACTCCAGATGCCTTGTCGGTGTAACTCTCAACCATGACACCTTTGCTCGCTGCAATAGAAAGAAAAAACAGCATATGGCAGGAGGAGATTGCTGCAACGAATGCTTCTTCGGGGTCAACGCGGTCGCCGTCAGACCATGGGGCAGGAACAATGTGTGGTGACGCGCTGGCTTGAATGGTGGTGCCGTTGTCAAAATGCCACTCATGCAGGCGGGAGTACTTGCCTCTCAGAAAGTCTTCGCCAACTCTGTGCCATTTTACTGTCGCGAAATATTCAGACATCGCTACTCCAGAAGCTTAATCCAGACAGCCGCTAGTTACCCCGATTCACCCGATTGTCGATGAGTTGATCCACGACAGAAGGGTCCGCCAAGGTTGTAGTATCTCCCAAATTCTCAAGTTCGTTCGCGGCAATTTTTCTGAGAATGCGGCGCATGATTTTCCCGGATCGGGTTTTTGGCAATCCGGGGGCGAATTGAATGATTTCGGGTTTGGCGAAAGCGCCAATTTCTTTGCCGACAAATTGGATAAGTTCTCGCCTCAGGTCATCGGTTTCGGTCTCTCCGCCCATCAATGTGACATAAGCATAGATGCCTTGTCCCTTGATGTCATGCGGGTAACCGACTACTGCAGCTTCTGCCACTTTTTCATGCAGCACCAATGCGCTTTCCACTTCAGCTGTACCGAGTCGGTGACCTGAGACATTGATCACGTCATCCACTCTGCCTGTAACCCAGTAGTACCCATCTGCATCTCGCCGAGCGCTATCGCCTGTAAGGTAATAACCGGGATAGGCAGAAAAATAGGTATTAATGCAGCGCTGGTGATCGCCATACACCGTGCGGATCTGGCTCGGCCAGCTCTGGGTTATCACCAGATTTCCCTGGGTTGCGCCTTCCAGCTCGTTTCCTTCGGCATCCAGTAGCGCGGGGCTGACACCGAAAAACGGTAAGGTAGCAGAACCGGGTTTCAGGTCGGTGACTCCAGGCAGCGGGGTAATCATGATCGCTCCGGTTTCTGTCTGCCACCAGGTATCGACTATCGGGCAGCGTTTGTCGCCGACCACGTTGTAATACCATTCCCAGGCCTCTGGATTGATTGGTTCTCCAACTGATCCCAGAAGCTTGAGTGAGCTGCGTGAAGTTTTGGTGACTGGCTCATCCCCGGATGCCATCAATGCACGAATTGCAGTCGGTGCGGTATAGAAGGTATTAACCTTATGCTTGTCGATGACCTGCCAGAATCTCGAGGCATCGGGATAGGTAGGCACGCCTTCGAACATCAGTGTGATTGCGCCATTGGCCAGCGGGCCGTAAACGATATAGGAATGTCCTGTCACCCAGCCCACGTCAGCTGTACACCAGTACACATCGCCATCGTGATAATCGAATACATATTTGTGGGTAATAGCAGCACCAAGCAGATAACCCGCGGTCGTATGAAGAACACCTTTTGGTTTACCAGTTGAGCCAGATGTGTAGAGAATAAAAAGTGGATCTTCTGCGTCCATCAATTCCGGTGCGCAGTCGCCCGATGCGGCATCGGTTGCTTTGTGGTAGCAAACATCACGGTCCTCGTTCCACGGTATGTTCGCGTTGGTTCTCCGGACAACAAACACAGAGTGCACGTTCGGACAGTGTTGCAAAGCGGTGTCAACATTGCCCTTCAGAGGAATAACTCGCCCACCTCGAACGCCTTCGTCGGCAGTAATAACAGTTTGGCAATCAGAATCCTGGATTCTGTCCTTGATCGACTCAGGAGAAAAACCGCCGAAGACAACTGAATGGATGGCACCAATTCTTGCGCAGGCCAACATGGCGTAAGCTGCTTCGGGAATCATGGGCATGTAAATACAAACCCTGTCACCTTTTGCCACGCCTCTGGATTTCAGTGCATTGGCCAGCTTGCACACATTGGTATAAAGCTCCTGATAGGTGATATGTTTTTCCTGATCAGGTTCGTCGCCCTCCCAAATAATGGCTGTTTGCTTGGCGCGTTTATCGAGGTGACGATCGATACAGTTATAGGCAACATTTAATTTTGCACCTTCGAACCACGCAACATCAGCATCTGCAAAACTACCGCTTCTCACCTTACGCCACGGCTGGTGCCAATGCAGCAGCTCTCCGGCCTGTTCCGCCCAGAATTCATCAGGATTGGTAATGGATTTCTCGTACAGTGCCGAGTACTTTTTCAGATCAAGATGACTTCTCTTGGCAGAAATCTGATCGACGGGATAAATCTTTTCAGCAGACATATCGACTTCCTGTTGCCTTGCCATGGTCTGTAAATGAGGAGTTGAGTCAGGCTGGCGAATTGATCGCTGAGTATGCCTTAAAGTCTGTAGTAGGCTCAACCGGGCCTAGATGGTAAGCCTCAGATTGTCGATTAATCTGGAAGCTCCGATTCGGGCTGCTGCCAGAATGACCAGATTTCGATCCTTACTGCTGGCTGCCGCCAGATTCTCAGCATTGCAAATCGCGTAGTAATCGGGTTCGAGACCATCTTCACGAAGCGCTGTTATTGCCTGTGCTTCGAGTTCAGAGAACGCCTTGTTTCCAGAGGCTAACGCGCTAGCGGTATTTTGGAGGCAGTGGTAAATGCTCGCTGCGTTCTTGCGTTCTTGTTTGCTCAAATAACCATTGCGTGAACTCATGGCCAGGCCTGACGCTTCGCGTACCGTCTCCACGCCCTTCAGTTCCACCGCGAGTCCCAGATCCCGAACCAACTTCTTGATTACCAGAAATTGTTGGTAATCCTTGAGACCAAAAAAAGCGACGTCGGGGTTGCTCAGGTTAAATAATTTACATACCACAGTCGCAACACCGTCGAAGTGGCCTGGTCTGCTGGCGCCACAATATTTTTCGGTAATCCCAGGTACATGAATAGTGGTTTGTTGTCTGGGGTCAGTGCCATAGATTTCTTCGACGCTTGGTGCGAACAAGACATTACAGCCGTTTTCGGCGAGCAGATTTTTGTCTGCTTCAAGAGTGCGAGGATAGGCATCGAGGTCTTCAGTAGGCCCGAACTGCAATGGATTTACAAAGATAGTACTGATGACGAAATCACATTGCTGGCGGGCCTCAGTAACCAGTTGCATATGGCCTGCATGCAAGTTGCCCATAGTCGGAACAAGTCCTACGGTATTGCCATTGCTTCGCTGTTCGGCGACCAGGGCGCGAAGGTATTTGGATTCAGTGACTAAGCGCATGGTGATTCAGAAACCAGAGTACTTTCTTATCTGGTAAGTGCTAGTGGAAGCAGTGTTCCTCAGATGGAAATGTCTGCTCTTTAACAGCTTGCACGTAATCTGTGACTGCGCCCGGGATGCCATCGCTGGAATCGAGCAGAAAGTTTTTCACAAATTTTGGTGTGATGGGCGAAACGCCGAGTACATCGTGCAGAACCATAATTTGCCCATCGGTATCTGGCCCCGCACCAATTCCGATAACAGGAATTTCGAGAGCGTCGGTTACCTTCTTGCCTAGATCGCGAGGAACGCACTCGAGTAACAACATACTCGCGCCCGCAGCTTCCAGAATTTGCGCTTCTTCGATTATCGCCTGCGCCTGTTCAGTGTCCCGCCCTTGCACGTGAAATCCACCAATCCGATTAATGGATTGCGGGGTCAGTCCCATATGGGCACATACGGGGATGCCTCTTTCCGCAAGTGAGCGTGTGGTGTCAGCTATCCAGGCGCCACCTTCCAGTTTGATGATTTGCCCGCCTGCGCGCATCAGTCGCGCAGCGTTCTCCAGCGTTTGCGTTTCGGAGGCATAGCTCATGAAGGGCAGGTCCGCCATTAGGAGTGCACCCGCATTGCCTCTCTTCACACATGCCATGTGATAGACCATATCCTCCATGGTGACGGGGAGGGTGCTATCGTGGCCTTGCAGCACCATGCCTAGTGAATCGCCAACCAGTAAAACCTCGACGCCGGCCTCGCTGAGAATCTTCGCAAAGCAGGCATCATAGGCGGTCAGGCAAGCAAATTTTTCGCCTTTTTGCTTGAGCTTTTGCAGCGTGGTGATGGTCGTGTTTTTGCTGAAACTTTGGGAACTCATAACAAATCTCGATGATGCAGAGGAGCAGTGTACGCCCATTTTTCCTCAGGGCAACCGTTTAACCGGATTGACCCCCTAGAGCAACGAGGGGCGCGGGTTGAAATAGTGGATACCACCGGAAACTGACATGATCTGTTCAACCAACTGCTCGTAGTCGTGGTCGTTATTGACCAGATCGATTTCCGCACTGTTGACTATGAGCAGCGGCGACTGTTTATAGAAGTGGAAGAAATCAGTATACGCTTGATTGAGATTTTCCAGATATTGAGGTTCGATGTGTTGCTCGGCTGCGATGCCGCGTTTCCTGATTCTGCTCATCAAAACGCTGGTAGGTGCCTGCAAGTAGATCACCAGATCAGGTGTTGGAGCATCAATAGTCAAATGGCGATAGACGTTGAGGTATAGTTCGTACTCATCGCTATCGAGATTTTGCTGGGCAAATAATCTATCCTTTTCAATCAGAAAGTCCGCGACTCTGACTGGCTTGAACAAGTCATCCTGCCTGAGCTCCTGAATTTGTTGCGTGCGTTGGAACAGGAAGAATAACTGTGTTGAAAGTGCGTGGCGTGCCGGATCCTGATAGAAACGCTCAAGAAACGGGTTCTCATCAGCCCTTTCCAGTAATAGTTCATAATTGAACGATTCGGCAAGGCGTTTGCTGAGGCTTGTTTTGCCAACACCAATTGGCCCTTCAACGGCAATATAGCGAGGGCCGGCGCTGCCAGGCCCAGAAGCTTGATTCACTGTTTGTTACCTGATGATTTGGATCGTCGGCGCCGACGCCGGCGTTTACCTGAAGGGGCAATGCTGGCGATCAACTCGTTCTGCCGGTTTGTATCACCGTTTTGAAAATCCGTCCACCACTG
>JASBUV010000194.1 GCA_030147705.1 Gammaproteobacteria bacterium | reverse complement strand
AGTTGCCAGATTCCAATTCCGCCTACACCCATAATAAACCTCCAGATCCGACAGTGATCACACTGCGAGCACGTCAGATATTAATTTTGTCGAGCGGCCTTCTCGTCGAGGCCGGATATGTTAAAGCGTTTTCTGAGTTCGTCCAACACCTGTGACTGATTGAGTCCGAGGTGACTCAACATGACCATGGTGTGAAACCACAGGTCAGCAGTCTCTGCGATCACGGCTTCGCGAGCATCTGCGGCGCCATTACCCATGTCTTTGGCCGCGAGTATGGTTTCGGTTGCTTCTTCGCCGACCTTCTCGAGTATCTTGTTCAATCCTTTCTCGTGCAGACTGGCTACATACGAGGAGTCAGCGGGAGCGCTCTTGCGTGCTTCCAGCACTTCGGTCAGTTGATCCAGTACATCGCTCATTGGTGAATCCTGTGCATTGATGGAGTTGGCGATTGCAGAATGAGAGCAGTCTAGGACTCGCCGTACATTGCGGCAGGTTCTCTCAAGATCGAACCTTCAGCACGCCAGGAATCGCCTTCGAGACGTTGGAAGAAACAGCTTTCCCGGCCAGTGTGGCAGGCTATGCCGCCGACCTGTTCCACCTGATAGCAAACAGTGTCGTTGTCACAATCCAGATAGACGTCGATCAGTTTCTGGACATTGCCGGACTCTTCGCCCTTGCGCCAGAGTTTACCGCGCGATCGTGACCAATAGACGGCTCGGCGCTCTTCGACAGCAGTACTCAAGGCCTCGCGATTGAGCCAGGCGAGCATGAGCACTCTGCCCGTACCAGCGTCCTGAGTGACTACCGGAACAAGGCCGTCCGGGTTCCATTTAATCTGATCGAGAAAGGCTGACATAAGATGAAGTATGCGCTCTCACCGGGTAAAACACAAAAGATAGGCGCCCAGTAACCCGAGGGCCAGGCTAGGTAGCGGGATGGCATAAATCGCCGGACTTGTGACTGGAATCATGAGCCCTGCAGCGAGAGTGAGTGCTACCACGCCAGCGCGGAAATAGCCTTTTTTGCGGGCCTTGTACTGTTCCTGCAGCGCTTCATTCTGGCGGCTCAACGTGGCATTGATTTCACTCAATTGCCGGGATCGGGTCAGTGAGTCAACGATGAGCGAGGGCAGTTGCGGAAGCTGATCAATCCAGTTCGGAACTTCGTCTTTCATCCTGCCAAGCAAGGTAAACGGATTGAGGCGTTTGCTGTTCCAGTTTTCCAGATAAGGCAAAGCGGTCTGCCAGAGATCCAGTTCGGGATAAAGCTGTCGGCCCAGGCCCTCAATATTGAGCAGCGTTTTCTGTAACAGTACCAGTGAAGGTTGCACTTCCATATCGAAACGACCGGCCGTGCGAAAGAGCTGCACCAAAAGATGCGCGAAGGAAATATCCTTGAGCGGTTTTTCAAAAATAGGCTCACACACGCTGCGCATGGCAGACTCGAACTCATTCACTTTTGTGGTGCGCGGAACCCAGCCGCACTCAACATGCAACTCTGCGACACGACGGTAGTCGCGCTTGAAAATTGCGAGCAGGTTTTTCGCCAGATATTCCTGATCGTCATCACTGAGTGAGCCGATAATGGCGCAGTCGATGGCAATGTATTGGGGGTTGTCCTTGTGCTCGCGCGATACGAAGATATTGCCCGGATGCATATCTGCATGGAAAAAATTGTGCTCGAAAACCTGAGTGAAAAAAATGTTCACACCGGTTTCCGCGAGATTCTTGAGATTGATGCCCGCGCGATTCAGTTCCGTGATATTGGTAACTGGTATGCCATGAATGCGCTCCATCACGAGAACGTTACTGCTGGTGTAGTCCCAGTATACTTTCGGAACATATAGCTCGGGAGAGTTCTCGAAATTGCGTCGTAACTGGCTGCCATTCGCGCCTTCAGAGCGCAGATCGAGTTCATCGAGAATGACTTTTTCGTAGTCGCCAACAACTTCCTGCAAGTGCAATCTCTTGCCGATCGCTGTGCGTGTTTCAACTTGGCGTGCCAGCCATTTCAGCATGCTGATATCGGCCCGCACAGTCGCCTCGATGCCGGGTCGGAGAATTTTAACGACAACGTCTTCACCACTGTGCAGCGTGGCTTTATGAACCTGTGCTACAGAAGCAGAGGCGAATGGCTCACTCTCAAGAGTGCTGAAGATCTCGTTGACTTGCATGCCGAGTGATTCGGCGATAAGTGTCTCGACGCTTGGCGACTTGAAGGGTGGCACATTGTCTTGTAGCGACTGCAGTGCATCGGCGAGATCGGCGTCGAGAAAATCCCTGCGTGTCGAGAGCAATTGTCCAAACTTGATGTAGATCGGCCCCAGCTCTTCCATGGCCAACCGAAGGCGTTCATTGCGGTGCGCTTTGCTGCCGCTGCTGAATGCGTAGCGCAGGCGTATTGTCTTGAGGAGCACGCGCAGCGGTCCGGCACCGGGTTGATCGATGAGAAAGTCATCCAGGCGGTATTTGGCGATGACGCCAAGTACGCGCATTAGTCTGGGAAGGTAAGACACGCTGGAAATCCGCTACTTTGAGGGCTGGCTAAGATACCACCTGAGGCGCACCCTAACAAGCGCGGTTACACAGATAACTTTCGACTTTTCAGTCGCTTACTTGATCGAGGCGGGATTTGATCAAGGCGGTTCTGGCTGCAGCGCGGTCGATCCGCAGCTTCAGTGCATCCAGCTCTTCCTGGAATTGTTCGATGGCGTATTCATGCGGAACGATTCTGGCTTCTTCTTTCAGATAGTCTTCCAGACTGCGCTTGATGCGTGATCCGGAATCGCGTGCGAACTCACTCGCTTTGCGTTGTGTCTGGCTCGCCTGCTGGGTTATGACATCGCCCAGAATTGGCGCGAGATAATCATCCCAGCGCAAATCCAGTGACATCAGGCACTGATAAAAGGCCTGAAAGAATTCGGTATCGCCACTGATTTTGAGCTTGCGATTCGCCAGAGGGCGATGGGCTTCGTCGCCGACCAGCAACTTCAGTAATTCGCTGGTCTCCCCTTCGACGCTCGCGTCAGGCACCAATCCGAGAGTTGCCGCATCGACACCGCTCAGATGCAGTGTTGGCTTTTCAATTCGCAGAACGAAAGTCAGGGAAGGGTGAAGGCAACGGATCTCCACTGTTTTGCCAGCGAAGACTTGCAGCTGACGGGCGATGTGCTCGTCGTTGCGAACGATCTGGTTAAGCAGTTGCTCGACTGGCCAGAGCGCAAGAGAAGTCAGCATTTCAGGCCGCCTTGAACCCGACATGCACGGCGCTGATCCCGTCCATGATATTGTGATAGCGGCACTGGGTCAGCCCGGCGTCTTCCATCATCGAGAGCAGAGTGTCCTGATCAGGATGAACGCGAATGGATTCCACGAGATAGCGATAGCTGTCGCTGTCGCCAGTCAGCAGTTTGCCCGCGGCAGGCCACAAGCTGGACCATGCATCATAGGCGCGGCTGAGCAGCTGATTGCGGGGCTTGGAAAACTCGAGAATGAGCACGCGACCGCCAGGTTTCAGGACGCGTTCCATAGAGGCCAGCGCAGCTTCCTTGTTGGTGACATTGCGTAAACCATAGGCAATACAGATGCAGTCAAAGGTGTTGTCCGCGAAGGGCAAGCACTCGGCATCTACCTGACTGACACTCACCGTGTCGCCAATGCCATGATCGATCAGACGATCGCGGCCCACTTGCAGCATCGCTTCATTGATATCTGCCAGAACAACCTGACCACTCTCGCCGACGATAGGAGCGAACTTGATGGAGAAGTCCCCAGTGCCACCCGCCAGGTCTAACACTTTATGGCCCGGGCGAAGCGCGCTCAGTTCAACGGTATATCTTTTGATAAGCCGATGTGTGCCCAGCGACATGACATCATTCATCAGATCATAACGACCCGCGACCGAGCGAAATACCTGACCGACGCGTTCTGCTTTCTCGGAAACAGGCACCTGCTCGTAACCGAAGTGGGTGGTTTCTTCCTGCTTGGGATCAGTCATGGGGAATCTCGGTATTGTGGGTTTGCCAGGCGTGAATCTGGTAATCGTGGATTATTCAGGCGCGGGGTGGATTTTAATGACCTGCGTATCCGGTGGCAATGGAACACGGGTTTCACCTGCAGCCTTCAGCTTGTCGATGTATTCCTGCCAAAGCTTCTCATTGTTGTGGCAAAGCTCTCTCAAATATCCCCAGCTATAGATGCCGGTCTTGTGGCCATCATCGAAGTCCAGGCGAATGGCATAGTTGCCGATGGCTTCGATATTGGTAATGCGCACGTCGCGCTTGCCCGTTTGCAGTATTTCCTGGCCCTTGCCGTGCCCGCGAACTTCAGCGGATGGCGAGTAAACCCGCAGGTACTCTGCCGCCAGCAAAAACGCATCCTCGCCCGGGAACTGCAGCTCCAGTTGGGCAGACTTGCGATGCAATGTGATTCTTTCGGGGGCAGTTTCCATAGTGTGCGCGATCGTAGCCGCGGTGCCTTTGAGTTAGAGGTTACGGATCAGAGTATATAACGACTCAGATCTTCGTCCTTGGCCAGTTCGTCCAGTTGGTTCTCAACATAGGCGCGGTCGATCACCAATTTGCCTTTGCCGGCGGCGGCCATATCAGCTGCCGAGAACGACACTTCTTCCAGCAATCGTTCCATCACAGTGTGGAGTCGTCGTGCGCCGATGTTCTCAGTGCGTTCGTTAACCTGCCACGCGGTTTCCGCAATCTTGGCGATGCCATCGGGTGCGAAACTGATCTCCATGTCTTCAGTCGCCAACAGCGCCTGATACTGTTCGGTAAGAGAGGCATGGGGCTCCTCGAGAATGCGCTCGAAATCTTTGGCGGTC
>JASBUV010000152.1 GCA_030147705.1 Gammaproteobacteria bacterium | reverse complement strand
CCGGACGAGGTACATCGCCGGGTTATCGCGCGCAAGGAGCTGGCAAAATATAACTAGTGAGGCTCATGAAGCTCGCCCGCAACAAGCAGAAGCCAATAGCAGTTGCTATTGGCTATCGAGTTGCTGATGGCGGCTGCTAAGATCTGAACTATCAGAAAGAGTCGGTTAAAATGGGAACTGCGGTTCCCATTTTTATTTGTGGAACACTTCCCATGCCGATTGACACCAAGGACCTATTGCAGTGAGCAATGAAACATCAGCGGCGACTGTAGCCGTTGTCATTCCCAGCTTCAACAGAATGCCCGTGCTGCCACGGGCTATCGATTCGGTGCTGGCGCAAAGCAGGCCTGCTGACGAAGTGATTCTTGTAGATGACGGCTCGACAGATGAAACGGAGACACTACAGCACCGCTATCCTGAAATAACCTATATCAAGCAGGAAAATCAGGGTGTCAGTTCAGCGCGCAACACGGGCATCCGGGAAGCAAACAGTCATTGGGTTGCGTTCCTCGATTCCGATGATGAATGGTTGCCGGGAAAGCTGGAGGCGCAATTACAGTGCGCTGAAGAGCAACCCGAATGTCCTCTGATACATAGCGATGAGATATGGATTCGCAACGGAGTACGCGTCAACCAGATGGACAAGCACGCCAAAGCCGGTGGTGAAATCTTCGAGCGTTGCCTGCCCTTGTGTGCCATCAGCCCATCGGCGGCGATGGTGCAGCGAGATTTGTTGCTTGATCTGGGCGGATTCAATGAAGAATTGCCGGCGTGCGAGGATTATGACCTGTGGTTACGCATTTGCGCCCAGCACGAGGTGCTCTTTGTAGATCAGCCGCTGCTGAAAAAGTACGGCGGTCACGACGATCAGTTATCGCGGCAGGATTGGGGGATGGACCGCTTCAGAGTGAAAGCATTGCATGACTTGCTGAACTCCGGCGTGCTCGATGAGCATCAGGAATTCAGTGCCAGAGCGATGCTGCTCGAAAAGTGTGAAATTCTCGAGCAGGGGGCTGAGAAACGCGGCAACCTGCAGTTGCTGGATGAGTTGGACGCGTTACGAGCAGGCTATGACTGACAACGAACTGAGCAAGACCTCACTGAATGGAGAGGTTGGCAAGGGTACCGCGCCGCTTTTGAATGTGCTGGTTGCTCACATGCCGGAAGCCCGGCCGCTTATTAATCGGTATCAGCTGGCGCCTTCTGGTGACAAATCCCTGAAGCTGTTTTCCAATAACAAGGGTATTTCCCTCATGGTCAGCGGTAATGGTTGTGAGGCAATGCGCGCTGCGGCCAGTGCATTGGCCGAATTGCAGGGCGAAGCCGTTGCGCCGGCCTGGCTCAATGTCGGCATCGCCGGTCACGGGGCATTACCAGTCGGGGCGGGTGTCCTTATCAACAAGATACGTGATCAGCAATCCAATGCCTGCTCTTATCCAACTCCATTGCCGGAGCGTTTCCCGGTGTCTGAGCTGCTGACTGTCGCCGAAGTAGAGCACAACTACAGCGAAGCAATCGCTTATGACATGGAAGCCGTCGCGTTCTGGGAGGAAGCGAGCCGCTACGGGCAGCTCGATTTAGTGCACTGCTTCAAGATCATTTCCGACAATCCCGAGCAGCCTATTGCTCAGTTCGATATCTCGAACGTCGCGACGCTTTACGCCGGGGTGCAGGACTCGCTTGGCAAGCTGATCAAAATGCTGCTCGATTCCGCAAGTGAGTATCGTGCGCTGCACGACCGGCTGCTTATGTATGAGGAATTGACCGCGAGTACTCATTTCACAGTAAGTCAGCGTGTGCAGCTAGAAAAACTACTGCGTAGCGCTATCGCTCTAAAGAGAATCGACCGGGCAAGTGAAGCACTGACTGATATGGCCCTGATCTCGGCCAGCACGATATTGCAATGCCTCAGGCAGACGATACACAGTGAAGTGCAGGATGCAGCTGTGAGACCCGATAATGTTCAGTCGGGGAGCCAGCTGGAAAGCGAGTCAGATAACGGGGCAAAAAGTCCTGCACAATGCTCTGCAGATCCCACCAAGGCGCAGGTGAATTAAACGATGTTTTCAACCATCTACATCGAGTCCGACATTCGTGATCATCCACGCGTGGCGGAGATTGTCGCGCGTTGTCCCGATGTGCCCGTTTTGGAGTGCGAGCGTTACGGGGAGATATTCAACCGCAAGGGGCAGAGCTTTCGGGCACAGAAAAAGGCGCCAGCTCTCATTCTTGCGCGCAAACATGGCCGATGTGTACTGCCAACTCCAGCCGGTTATGGCTTTGAGTCAGGGGCAGGTTTTTATTTTTCACACATGCTCAATTGTCTCTACGACTGCCGCTACTGCTTTCTACAGGGCATGTATCGCTCTGCGCACTATGTGTTGTTCGTAAACTACGAAGACTTCGGTGCTCAGTTGCTCAGCTCGATCGAGGCACAGCGTGGTAAGAACGGAACCGCTGTCTATTACAGTGGCTACGACTGCGACAGTCTCGCGCTGGAGCCTGTTAGCCTGTTCAGTGAGTACTTTCTGCCGCTGTTCCGAGAGCATTCGCACGTGATGTTGGAGATTCGCACCAAGAGCACTCAGGTCAGGCGCCTGCTCGAAGTCGAGGCCATGCCCAATTGCGTCATTGCCATGAGTCTGACTTCGGAGCGCGCGGGCAAGGAGTGGGAACACAAGGTGCCGGCACTTGGCAAACGACTGGATGCCTTGCAGAAACTTCAGGAGGCGGGCTGGCCGGTCGCCATTCGTTTCGAGCCGGTAGTCGCCGAGCCAAACGCGAAATCAGAGTATGAGCAATTGTTTGCCCAGGTGTTCGCCAGACTGGATGTCGGGCGGTTACACTCTGTCAGTCTGGGTGAGTTTCGTATGCCGAAAGGCTTTCACAAAACCATCACTCGCCTCTATCCGGATGAAGCGCTTTACGCGCGAGAAATACAGGTAGAAGATGGAGTCGCGAGCCTGCGTGGCAGTGAACAGATTATGCAGGCTATCGAGGCCAGCTTGCTCAGCCATGTTGCACCGGATACCTATTATCGCTGTGCACAGTGAGCATTTATTTGTGTTTGAGATGACCAGGGAGTCAGTTCAACATGTCAGCGTCGAATGAAGCGCAAATGATCATTATCACCGGGGCCTCGTCAGGTATCGGTTTGGCAACAGTGAAAGCCGCGTTGCAACAAGGCTATTGGGTACTCGGTATATCAAGACATTTCGATGACCCGGTAGTCGAGCATGAACGCTTGCGCATCGAGTCTCTCGATTTGTCTGACATCGAGCAGCTACCGGCTCGGCTCACCGAGTTGGCAGACAGTATCGATTTACCCATCGCAGCGGTAGTCAACAATGCTGGAGTCGGAAAGATCGCCTTTCTTGAACAGCTCTCCTTCGATGACCTGCAAGTCTGCATGAACACCAATTTCATGAGCCACGCCATGCTCAGCAAGGCCTTGTTGCCCAAGATGAAAAAGCAGGGGAGCGGCGTGTTCGTCTTTATGGGCTCAGAAGCGGCACTCAATGGTGCGCGGCAGGGGAGTATTTACTGCGCGAGCAAGTTTGCGCTTAGAGGGTTTGCCCAGTCCTTGCGGGATGAGTGTAACCGCGCTGGAGTGCGTGTCACGCTGATCAACCCGGGCGCCACCGATACAGCGTTCTTCGATGACTTGCATTATCGCCCCGGCGCCGCACCCGAAAACGTCATCTCGCCCGAGCAGATCGCCACCACCATCCTGCAGGTGGTGAATGCGCCGGCCACCACCGTGGTTGACGAGATTACCTTGTCACCCCTGTCTCGGGTCTGGGAGCGCCAATAAGCGCTGAGCTGCAGCGTTTCCACCGATTTCGTGAAGATTGCTGCGACAATGTGTCACAGGCCGAGACTTCGTTAGTACTTGGAGTAAAATGGTCACATTGCAATAATGCAGTGATCAAGAACATACAGCGATAATTGATTTACCTGTTCCAGCGACCAGAAAGGAAGTAACCATGAAGACTGTTAAAGCAATCCTCCGAGTTGGCATGCTGCTCAGCTTGATTGCACTGCCATTCCAAGCCTTCGCGCATACTGGCCTGAAATCCTCAGTGCCGGCCAATGGCGCAACGGTTGAAGTTGCTCCTGCCAGCCTCGATCTGGAATTCACTGCGGCCGTTCGCCTGATCAAGCTGGAAGTCACCAGCGCAGGCAAGGCTGTAGCAACCTCCTTCAAGCCAAGTGCCGAGTCGAAAGCGACATTCTCGATTACTGACCTCAATCTGGGTGCAGGAACCTACAGCGTCAATTGGGCCGTAATCGGCGCCGACGGTCACACTGTCGCCGACAGTTTCAGCTTCACAGTGGCGGCTTCAGTCGCGGCCAACCAGTAGGCCTTGCTCGCTGGCTGCTTAGGCCAGCCAGCTTCGTTTATGTCTTTCGTGATCCCCTCAAGCTGGGAGCTGGCCAGTCTTCTTTGCAAGCTGGCGCTCTATGCTGGCCTATGTGCACTGGCTGGTACGTTTCTCAATCTTGCCTTTTATAACGACGGCAGCCGCCGCACCATGCAGTGCTTGCTGCTGTATGGACTGATCGGCTGCGTTATCGGCTTTCAGGGGGTGCTGTTCAACTATCTGGTCCAGGTGGGCATGATTAGCAGCAATGGACTGGCTGGCATGTTCGATCTCGGTATGATCCAGCTGCTTCTCGATACCCCACAAGGGGAGAGTACCGTTTGGCGCCTTCTGGGATTCACTCTCGCTCTGATCAGTCTCGGCTGGGGGCTGCAGCGAATAGCGGCACTGAACCAGCCCCCAGGTCAGCAGCTGATGCGAGTCATTTTGGTGCCGCAGTTGCTAGCGTTAATTATTCTGGCAGGAACTTTCCAGATGAGTGGGCACGTGGCAGTGCTGGATCGCAGCGGGCAATTGGCCATAGCGCTTCATGTACTTGCTTTCTCAAGCTGGATTGGCTCGTTGCTACCGCTTTACTGGCTTACCAGGCGGCTCGAAGCCACTGAGCTGCAAGGGTTCATGAAACGCTTTGGCGATCATGCGCGCCTGATACTGGGAGTTCTGCTGGTCGCAGGCGGGTTATTGGTCTGGCAGCTGTTGGCGAGCCCTGCGGAGTTACTGCAGACAGCCTATGGGCAATCCCTAAGCTTGAAATTGCTGCTGGTGCTGGGCTTGATGGGCATCGCTGCGGCGAACCGCTATACGCTGGTTCCAGCCCTGACTGAGAAAGGGGTGAATGAGATAGGGTTGAATGAGATAGGCGTGACTGAGAAAGGTCTGGGCCATGCAAGCGTTGGCAGCGTACCCAATCCAGCCAACAAGCTTGCCACAGCCATTCGCTTTGAGGCGCTGCTGGCTCTGCTGATCCTGATTACTACAGCCTATCTCTCTACCCTGATAGGACCCGTGTCACACGCCTAGCCTAGTCTGAATTAGACTGGCTCTACAGCCTGAGCGCTGTTGGCTGTTTCCACCGGGCTGAAGGTCAGGCTCGATTTGGGCGCTTCTTTGCCAGCCTCTTGTGTTGCATCTTCTACCAACTTGCTCAATTCCAGAGTTTGCAGATTCAGGCTGAACAGTTCGCGCTGTACCTGTCCGCCGGCGTGTGCGTTGAATGCTGCCGCCGGAGTCAGGGTGGGCTCACGCGCAAAGAGCAGGGCATCGCCCAGTGGTGACCAGGTCAGGTTGCTTATCTCACACGGGCCCTGAAAGACCATCATGGGGGATTCTTCCGAATTGAGCTCGCCGAGATAAATGGCTGAGCCGGTGATGTCGTGCTTGATGAAGGCAAATCGCTCGCCATCCGCGGCAAGAGCCGGTTTTTCGATGGTGCCGGCCGGCAGTGTATCCGACCAGGCCGAGCTCAGGCTGATCTGTGCGCCGTAGAGGGGCAGATCTGCGCTGACGA
>JASBUV010000146.1 GCA_030147705.1 Gammaproteobacteria bacterium | reverse complement strand
CTGTCGCTGTGACAATTAACAGCGGCAGAAGTGGAATCAGGTCAGCGAATGAAGTAAGCGTCATAATCCCCCACCCGTCTGCGTCAATTCTGCCGTCATGCTAAGCAGCCCATTTAATACTGGCTCCGACAGATTCAGGAAGCTCTGCGGATAAAGCCCCATCCAGATCAGCCCAAGCATCATCAGAATGAAGAAGGTCATCTCTCTCTGATTCAAATCGCTTAGCTGGCCGTTGTCATACTTTTCTTTGGCGAAGTCGCCGTGGAAGACTTTCTGAATCACCCAGAGCGAGTATACCGACGCGAGAATCAAACCGAGCGCGGCGATAGCGGTGAACAAAATATTGGCCTGGAACGCTCCCAGGAGTGCAAGAAACTCTCCGATGAAATTACCCAGGCCCGGCATACCCAGAGCCGCCACAGAGAAGAACAGCGCGACGACAGACATGCGCGGGACTTGCCCCCAGAAGCCACCCATATCAGGCATGTGACGCGTGTGTATCCTATGTTGCAAGCCACCGGCGAGCATGAACAAGGCAGCAGCTGACAACCCGTGTGCGAGCATCGTCATCACTGCGCCCTGCAGTGCCTGTTCGTTCCATGCATAAACGCCAAGTGTGACAAAACCCATGTGGCTCACGCTTGTATAAGCGATGAGGCGCTTTATATCCTCTTGCGCGAATGCCACTTTGGCGCAGTACACAATCGAGATTGCTGCCAACGCCATCGCAACCGGTGCGAAGGCAAGGGAGGCTTCCGGAAACAGAGGTACTGCAAAGCGAATCAGACCATAGGCTCCGGTTTTTAAGAGAATCCCAGCGAGTATCACACTGCCTGCAGTGGGCGCCTGACTGTGTGCATCCGGCAGCCAGGAATGGAAAGGGACACTGGGCAGCTTGGTGGTAAAGGCAATGAAAAACCCCAGCATGGTCAGGGTGCCTAACATACCGCTGGTAGAGACCGACAAGAGATCTTCGTAGCGGAAGCTGGGCGTTCCATATTGAACGCTGTGCAAGAAGGCCATCATCAGGATCGCGGCAAGCATGAGCAGTCCACTGACCTGAGTAAAAATGAAAAACTTCATTGCGGCGTAGTTCTTGTTCTCATGCCCCCAGATGGCAATGATGAAATACATCGGGATGAGCATGACCTCCCAGAAAAAGAAGAACAGGAACAGATCCAGCGCAGTGAATACGCCGATGACACCCGCCAGTGTCCAGAGCAAATTGAAATAGAAAAACCCCGGCCGATCATGAATTTCGTCCCAGGCGGCCGCGACAGCGATCACACCGAGGAATGCCGTCAGTATTAACAGTAGGACACTCAAGCCATCAGCGGCCAAATAAAAGCCTATGCCGAACTGGGGTATCCACTGCCAATCGAGCGTCGCAATCCAGCCATCGCTGTTAGCGTCATTGCCGAGCAATGTGAGCATCACCAGAAGCGCGATGATCAAGCTGCTGATAGCGACTACTCTGGGCAGATTCTTGTCGAACATCTCGGCCAACCATGCGAGCAAGCCACCGACAAAAAGCAAACTGATGAGAAGCAAGAGAATCACAGCGTTACTCCCAGTGTAAGCAACACAGCAAGACCAAGCGCGATACTCAGTGCATACCAGCGCAGATAACCTGTCTGACTTTTCACAACGAGCGCATTCCCCCAGCGGGTGAGGCTAACCAGCAAACCATAGAGCCAGTCGATAAAGTCTTTGCTGTTGAGTCTGGCAAGCGCCACGAACGGTCTGACGAACAAGCCATCGTAGAGCTTGTCCATCCCCCAGCCTGAAAACCAGAATCGGTGAAGAGACTGCGCCAGCTTTGATGCCATCAGCTTGTCGATCGACAGCTGTCCAGAACAGTAGAAGAGATAGCTAATAGCAATACCGATCAGCGGCACAACAATCATGATGCCATGAATCAGCGTGCTGACGTGGTGCTCTGCATGTTCTTCACCATGGGCAAACACAGCATCCACCGGAATGCTGATAAAGCCGCCGACGAGAGAGAGCAGCATAAGCACGAAGAGTGGTCCGGCCATATTCCATCCGGCTACCTCTTTCTCTTGATCGTGGCCTTTGCTCTCGCCGAAGAAGACTACAAAAATAAGGCGGAAGGTATAGATGCCGGTGAAGAAGGCGCCGATTACACCGCCCAACCAGAGAATTGTGCCAGGCCCCTCGAGTGCCAGAGCGGCCAACAGTATTTCGTCCTTACTGAAAAACCCGGACGTAAACGGAAATGCGGTAAGCGCCAGCCCGCCGATCAGGAATGAAAGAAAGGCAACGGGGAGTTGCTTGCGCTTGCCACCCATCTTGAAGATGTCGTGTTCATGATGCAGGCTCAGAATCACTGTACCGGCACCCAGGAATAACAGCGCCTTGAAGAATGCGTGGGTCATCAGGTGGAAGATTGCGGCCGACCAGGCTCCGACCCCGAGCCCCAGAAACATGTAGCCTATCTGGCTGATAGTCGAATAGGCCAGGATCCGCTTGATATCGTGTTGCGCCATCGCGGTGAAGCCCGACATGAGCAATGTAATCAGGCCAATCCACGCGACCAGTTCCTGAACGGAAGGTGCCAGCTCGAACACAACATGGGTACGGGCGATCAAATAGACGCCCGCTGTCACCATGGTTGCGGCGTGAATCAGGGCACTGATAGGAGTTGGGCCCGCCATCGCGTCGGGCAGCCAGGTCTGCAGAGGCAGCTGCGCAGATTTACCGACCGCCCCACCCAGCAATAACAATGCTGCAGCAATCGCCATTCCTGAACCCACCTGCCACTCCGCTTCTGCCGCATGCAACATATCCTGAATATTCAGCGTGCCAAGCTGTGCGAATAACAGGAACAGGCCGAGTGCCATGGAGGTGTCGCCCACCCGCGTTACCACGAATGCCTTGCGCGCGGCGTAGCCATTTTCAGGATTGGTATACCAGAAGCCGATCAGCAGGTAACTGCACAGTCCCACTCCTTCCCAACCCAGATACAGCAGCACCAGATTGTCAGCCAACACCAGTGTGAGCATCGCTGCAACGAACAGGTTCATGTAGGAGAAGAACCGGCTATAGCTGGGATCATCGATCATGAAACCGGTGGAGTAGAGATGAATCAGAAAACCGACACCGGTTATCACCAGCATCATGACCACAGTCAGGCCGTCTATATAAAAACTGAATCCGGGATTGAAGCCACCCACCGACATCCAGACCCAGAGACTCTGGGTTACTGCTTCTTCCCCACTGGCCAGAAACTGAATCGCAACACTTAGCGCAACCAGAAAGGCCAGACCGATAGAGCCAGCGCCGATGACAGCGACTGCACGTTTTGGCAGGGTGCCAGCGGTCAATACCAGGCTAAGAAAGCCGAGTAGTGGCAGGGTTGGCATTAACCAGATTTGAGTCAGCATCGCGTTCGCAAGTTCCGTTGTATCGTTTGTTATCGAGTCATCAATTCATGGTACTCGGCATCAGCCTTTCATCTCACTCAGCCTGTCGATGTCGACAGTGTGATAGCGACGATAGAGCTGGATGATCAAACCCAGCCCTACCGCGACCTCGGCAGCAGCGAGCGTGAGGATCATCAGAAACATCACCTGACCGTCTGCTTGTTCCCACCGTGCGGAAGCGACGATAAACGCCAGCCCGCAAGCGTTAAGCATGATTTCCAGAGACATCAGCAGGAACACGATGTTGCGGCGCGTCAATACGCCGACCAGCCCGATTGCAAAGAGAATCGATGCCAGTATCAAACCATGTTCGTAAGGTATGCCCTGCACTGTCTTGTCCTTTTTCCTTATTCTGTTATGCGAATCTGTTCGCTCTTGCTGAGCCTGTTATTTCTTTGCCAGATGGTACGCAGCCACGAGCCCTGCCAGCAGCAGGATCGAAGCCAGTTCAACTGCGAGCACATATGGGCCGAACAGCAGGGCGCTCACTTCCAGCACACCAACCTCGGTAGGCACGAAGTCGTGATCGATAACGAGGAGCACATTCAGCAATTGCACCAGTAATACGGCAGCCAGCGTACCCGGTAGTATCCAGCCTCTGGCCTGTAACCAACTCCGCTCCTGATCTCTGCTGTGCTGCCCCAGATTGAGCATCATGATGACAAACAGGAACAGCACCATGATGGCTCCGGCATAGACAATCGCCTCAAGCACCGCAGCAAAGGGAGCGCCCAGTGAGAAAAACACGACCGCTACCGCGAGCAGCGAGAGGATCAAATAAATCAACGCGTGCACGATATTGGTCTGCACAATCACACAGAGCGTAGAAATCACGGCGACAGCGCCTGCCAGATAGAAAAGCAGTGTCATGGCAGGAGACTCCTCACATCGACAGGCTTGTCTTCGTTCAATGCCTCGCCCTTGTCTTTCCCGGCAATTGCCAATCCCGCGACCCGGTAAAAATTGTAATCGTGATATTTGCCCGTGCCGCTGATCAGCAAGTCTTCTTTCTCCCAAACCATGTCCTGACGCTTGTACTCGGCCATCTCGAAGTCTGGTGTTAGTTGTATGGCATGGGTTGGACACGCCTCTTCACAGAACCCGCACATGATGCAGCGTGAAAAATTGATTCGAAAAAACTCCGGATACCAACGCCCGTCATCCGTTTCCGCTTTTTGTAGCGCAATACAATCTACCGGGCAGGCAACCGCACAGAGATTGCACGCGACGCAACGCTCTTCGCCATCGGGATCACGACTGAGAATGATGCGGCCCCGCCAGCGAGGAAACATATAAGGTTGCTGATCGGGATACTCCACCGTGTCTGCCTTCACGAACAAATGTCGAAAGACATTCCACAAAGTGACGACCTGACTTATTAAAGTATCTTGTATCAACTTGAACATACTTACTCCGCAACGCGGTTTCTATTTACGACTACTGCCGTGGAAATTTCTTTTACTCACTTTCAATTCATCAAAATCAGCGCACCGGTTACCAGCAAATTAAGCAAAGAGAGCGGTAACAAGAACAGCCAGCCATAACTCATAAGCTGGTCATATCTGGGCCGGGGAATTGCCGCGCGCAGCAGAATAAAGAAACAGATAAAAACTCCCGACTTGAGCGCGAACCAGACAACAGGCGGTAAAAATGCAGGCCCCATCCAGCCACCGAAAAACAATACGGTAATCAGGGAAGACACTAGCACCAGACCAAGATATTCACCGACGAAGAACATACCAAACTTCATTCCGCTGTATTCGGTGTGATAACCAGCACAGATCTCCTGCTCGGCTTCGGGAATATCAAAGGGTAAACGATGGCTTTCGGCAACTCCGGCGATCAGAAAAATCACAAAGCCGATAAATTGTGGAACAACGAACCACATGTCTTCCTGGGCATGGACTATCTCGCGCAAATCGAAACTGCCCGAGAGCGCAACAACGCCGAGCAGGGAGATCCCCATGAATACCTCGTAACTCACCATTTGTGCGGCAGCACGCAAACTGCCGAGCAGCGCATATTTATTGTCCGATGACAGGCCGCCAAGCATGACGCTATAGGCCCCGATAGACGCCATTGCCAGCACAAACAGAATGCCTATATTGGAATCGACAATACCAATGTTGGGTGCAAACGGTATCACCGCGAAACTCAGCAAGACCACCGTCATGATAATGGCCGGGGCGAGCACAAAACTGAATTTGTCGGCGAACGGTGGCGTCCAGTCTTCCTTCGTAAAAATTTTGATCATGTCGGCAACAACCTGAAACAAGCCCAGCGGCCCGACACGGTTTGGACCAAGCCGCTCCTGCCAGAGCCCCAGTAGTCGACGTTCTACCCAGATCAGCATTGCAGCAACGCCGATAACAGTGCCGAGAATCAGTCCAATTGTCAGACCTGAGCCGATTTCCACTAGTAACTCTCCTCCAGCAGATCACTGACAATCAAACCACGTATACCACGCTCGGCAATGTCCGCATTGGCATTGAGCACGATTCGCTCAGGCAGGTCATGCGGATTGATTTCTGTGCCGCAGTAGACTGCAACCGTGCCAGGTTGAATCTTTTCCCGGATGCAGACTATGGCGACATAGTCGGTACCGGCAATGCCAGCCCCTTGCCCATGTTTCAGCCCCAGCTGCTCAGCATCCTGCGGCGACAGACTCAGATAGGCATCTGTCATGCGCTCCCTGATTGCCGGCGCGTGGGCACTCAACTCGTCGCTGCCAAAAATCTGATATGCAGGCAGCACTTCCAGACCGTTATTTGCATCGGATTGATCTGCGGTCACATTAAAGAAATCACCGCTGGCCTGTTTATCCTTCAATAACAGTTCACCGCAATGCTCCTGCTTGAGCTTGCCATTGATTTCATCCTGAAACTTGCTGATCGACTGATTGGAGTTCCAGCCTGGCGCCCAACTGGCGCCCAATACGGTCGCATCTTTGCTCGCCGGAATACCCTCCATGGAAAAGGACATCACCGAATCCGAATCAACTGCCTGCTTGGGTTCATGCACGTTAACGTGCGCCTTCATCGCCGTACGGCCGCTGTAGCGATGGGATTGCCTCGGCACTCTCATGCCTGCAATCATGCTATTGAGATCAGGCAACAGACTTGCGATTCCTTTGAACGCGGACACCGATTCCGCGCAGCGATCGACAAGCTCCTCAACCTGTTGTGCCGGGTTTTCGCATAGCCAACGCCAGGCCGGTCTGGCAGCGCTGTGGTTGCGATGTACCTGATAACTGAGCTGCGCCCTGCCCTCATAGTTCACATAAGTCGCCTCGTGCTCGGAAAACGCAGTCGCAGGCAACACGATATCCGCTTTGGCCGAGGTGGGCGTAGCCAATTGATCGATCACAATCAATGAATCAACTCCAGCGATTGCCGCATCAACTTCACTGGTCGCTGCCCGCCGATAGAGATCATTCTCCAATACGATGCAATGCTTGGCTGCGCCAGACTCCATTACGCCAAGTGCAGCACTCAAGTCCTTGTCTTTCTGTACCAACAAACTGAGACCAAGACTATTCACTTCAGGCAGCAGCAAGGCGAAATCGATAACATTTCCTGACCGCTTGCCGAGTGCTCTCGCGATATTCGCCCCCACCTTGATCAGCTCCATGCTGCGCGCACTGGAACCGGCAACAATGAGTGGACGCCTGGCGCTGCTCAATTGCTGCGCAACACGGCCAATCAATTCACGCTCTGCCTCATCGAGGCCTGCAGATGCCGATTCACCGGCAAGCTCTGCGGCGATGGCGCTACCGAGCTTGACCAGCTTTTGATTGCCTGCAACAACCGTATCGCTCGCCACATCATCCAGACGACTTGCATAGTTGCTGAAGATCGCCAGTGGACTACGATCTTCCTGCGCCAATTCGCGCACCGCAGCGTCTTGCCACTGCGGAATGTTCGCCGACTCTGCCAACTCTTTTGCCTTATTGCGCACAGACTGACGAAGCGCCAAGGCAATGCGCGGTGCGACATTGGTGACGTCTTCGCCAAGCACGAGGACCGCATCGCAGCTTTCAATCTCGCGCACACTTGGCACATGAAAGGCGGCGTCGCGGTGTAACTCCAAAATCAGCTGATTGGCCGCGTGTTGTTTGGCGGAGACACCAGCATAAAAATTGTCATCGCCGACCAGGTTCCGTAAAGCAAAATTGCTTTCATTGCTGGCGCGGGGTGAACCGATACCAATTATCTTGCCATCGAGGCGCTGAACAAGCTGATGGGCTTCGTTGGCATCCAGCTCTTCTTGCTGGCCATCACCTTGCCTAACCGGAACCTTGAGACGCTCAGCGCTATTAACATAGCCAAAACCGAATCGACCCCGGTCACAGAGAAAATAGCCATTTACCTCGCTGTTGTAGCGATTGACTACGCGGCGCAGCTCTCCATATCGCTCCCCGGGAGTGGTATTGCACCCAACCGCGCACCCTGTGCAGACGCTGGGCGCCGCTTGTAAATCCCATTTGCGCGAATAGCGCTGACTGAAAACCTTGTCGGTAAAAACACCCGTCGGACAAACTTCGACCAGATTGCCGCTGAATTCACTCTCCAGCGTGCCTTCCTGATGGCGACCGAAATAGACATGGTTGTGGGATGCCATGGCGGCAAGGTCGGTACCACCCGCGTAGTCGTCGTAGTAGCGCACGCAACGATAGCAGGCGATGCAGCGATTCATCTCGTGACTGATAAACGGCCCAAGATACTGATTGCGATGGGTACGCTTCTTTTTATCGTAGCGACGATAATTGTGACCAGACATGAGAGTCATGTCCTGCAGATGACACTCCCCTCCTTCCTCGCAAACCGGGCAATCGTGCGGATGGTTGGTCATCAGACTCTCGATGACACGCTCGCGCATCTGCACTGCTTGTTGATCTTTGATGGAAATAATCGCGCCGTCAGTAGCAGGTGTCATGCATGACATCACCAGCATGCCCTTCTCGTCGTCGGCGTCCTTATACTGTTTCACGGCGCATTGGCGGCAGGCACCGACCGATCCCATGCAGGGATGCCAGCAAAAGTACGGCAAGTCGAGTCCGTGTGACAGACACTCTTGCAGTAGATTGTTATCGGAATCGACTTCGTATTCGACGCCGTCAACAATGATCTTTGCCATGAACCGTTCTCCTGTACAACTCAGTTCGCCCGAGCCGTCCAACTTTCAATTTCTTAGCTATTTCTTACTTCTCTGTCAGTCGTTTGACTGTTTTTCTTGCTTTACATCCATCGAGCCATCAATCACCACAGCTGTGGCTCTTCAGTGCCGCCATCTCAATTACCATAGGGACACTTGCCCTCACTGATATGACGCCTGAAATCATCTTCAAAATATTTCAACCCGCTGCCCAATGGCGCAGTCGCACCAGGCGCCAGAGCGCAAAATGTTTTACCTGGCCCCATGTAATCTACGTGATCGAGCAATACCTGAAGATCGCTCTCTTTCCCTTTGCCCGCCTCCAGATCCTTGAAAATCTGATCAACCCAGGGGAGACCATCGCGACAAGGCGTGCAAAAACCGCAAGACTCGTGCGAGAAGAACGTCATCAGATTACCCACCATGCCCACTGGACAGGTCTTGTCATCGAGAATAATCATGGTGCCTGTAGCGAGACGGCTACCGACGCTGCCGATCTCCTCATAATCGAGATTGAGATCGAGATGCTCCGGCAACATGAAATCGGTAGAGCCTCCTCCCGGGAGAAAACCGCGCAACTGAACGCCGTCCTGCATGCCACCCGCTCGCACTTCGAGCAGTTCCCGAATAGGAGTGCCGAGAGGAAGTTCCCAACAGCCAGGGTTCTTGACTTTGCCACTCACGCCAAACAATTTGGTGCCGTGGTCTTTGCCCTTGGTTAAAGAGTGATACCACTCATTGCCATAGCCGATAATGCCCGGCAGGTTACAGAGCGTTTCTACATTATTCACGATCGTAGGCTTGCCCCACAGACCGCTAACCTGAGGAAACGGCGGCTTCGCTCGCGGATTGGCACGCTTGCCTTCCAATGCATTCAGCAATGCTGTCTCTTCACCGCAGATATAGCGCCCGGCACTGGTATGAAGAATGATTTCCAGATCGAAGCCAGTGCCGAGAATATCCCTGCCCAGATAGCCTTTCTCTTTAGCTTCCGCAATCGCCTTGCGGAGCGCCCGCTCGGCGACGACGTATTCACCGCGCAAAAAGATGTAGGCAACACTCGCGCCGATGGCATAAGCCGCCACGATCATGCCTTCAATCAGCAGATGCGGGTCGCCTTCCATCAACAAGCGATCCTTGAAGGTGCCAGGCTCCATTTCGTCCGCATTGACTACGAGGTATTTTTGTTTCGGCGAACCTTCGCCCCGTGGCACAAAACTCCACTTGAGCCCGGTTGGAAATCCGGCTCCGCCGCGCCCCTTAAGACCCGAGTCCTTGACCTGTTGCAGCACATCGTCGGAACTCAGGCCAGCAGCAATTTTGTGCAAGCTCTGATAGCCAGACGCAGCCTCGTAGGCATTCAGGTCGAGAGGCGGCCGCGACATATCAATGTTCTTTGTCAGTGGATTTGTGACCACCTGTTACGCCCCCTTCCCTTGATCATTCGCGTCTTTATATGCGGCTACAATGGCGTCGATCTTTTCCGGCGTCAGACGACGGTGCAAATCTTCGTCTACCATCATCACCGGCGCGTTGTCGCAATCGCCGAGGCAAGGCACCGGGATCAAAGTGTACTCATCATCTGCGGTAGTCTCGCCATAGTCGATGCCGAGTTTTTCCCTGATCGCCGCGCGTACCGATTCGCACCCCATAATCCAGCAACTCACACTTCGGCAAAACAAAATCACTTTCTTGCCCACGGGCTGGCGGTAGACCAGATTGAAAAACGTCGCCACGCCCTCGAGATCTGCGGCGGGAATATCCAGATAGCGGGAAATCGCCAACAGGCTTTCGTCCGAGACCCACCCCTGATGTTTTTGTACGATCTTCAATGCTTCCAATCCCACCGCTTTCTTATCCGGATAGAGCGTCATCTCATGCTCGATCTCCGCGATCTCTTCCGGGGTCAATTGGCGTGGCCGTACACCACTGGTCGCTATCATTTCACTCATCGGTCTACGTCCGCCATTACGAAATCGATACTGGCAATAATGGCAATCAAGTCAGGCACCATAAAACCGCGGCTAATCTCTGGAATCATCTGCAAGTGTGCGAAGGAAGGCGTTCGTATCCGCGTTCGATAAGAGGTCGTACTGCCATCACTCACCAGGTAATAGCTGTTAATGCCTTTCGTGGCTTCGATCGCCACTGTGACCTCATCCGGTGGAATTACCGGGCCCCAGCTCACACTCAGAAAATGATTAATGAGCGTTTCAATATCGTGCAAGGCTTCCTTGCGACGCGGTGGCGTGGTCAATGGATGGTCAGCCTTATAGTCGCCAGCCGGCATATTCTCCAGACACTGTTTGATGATGCGTAAGCTCTGCCGCATCTCCTCAACGCGAACTGCACAACGGTCATAGCAATCCCCGTTGACTGCATAAGGCACGTCGAATTCAAAGTTTTCATAGCCGCTGTAGGGACGCTGCTTCCTGAAATCCCATTCCAGTCCTGTCGCACGCAAGCCAGCACCCGTAACCCCCCAGTCCAGTGCCTCCTCAGTGTTATACACACCGACTCCTTGTGTTCGACGTTTAACGATACCGTTATTCATCACCATGCTGTCGTATTCAGCGAGTCGCGGCGGCATAAATTCCAGCAGTTCCTTGACTCGTGTTTCCCAGCCCTGTGGCAAATCTTGTGCAACCCCACCGATGCGGAACCAGCCTGGATGCATGCGCGCACCGCAGATCGACTCGATAATATTGAAGATGCGTTCACGCTCAACAAACATATAGAAGATAGGTGACAGTTGTCCCACGTCTTGCGCGAATGTGCCGTAAAACAGCAAATGACTGCAGATTCTGAACATTTCCGCCAACATGACCCGAATGGTCTGCGCCCGTGCGGGAACCTGAATGCCGGCCATCTTCTCGACCGCCATCACATAGGGCAGGTTGTTCATTACCCCGCCGAGGTAGTCGATACGATCCGTATAGGGGATATAGGTGTGCCAGGACTGGCGTTCTCCCATCTTCTCGGCACCACGATGGTGGTAACCAATATCAGGTACAGCGTCCACCAGGATTTCACCATCCAGCTGCAGCGCGATACGGAACGCACCATGCACACTTGGATGGTTGGGCCCAAGATTGAGAAACATGAACTCGGAATTTTCCGACTTGCGCTGCATGCCCCACTCTTCTGGCTTGAACAACAACGCCTCTTGCTCGAAGGCTTCCTGATCGTCGTCGAGCGTGAATGGCTCCATCTCGGTCGCGCGGGCAGGATGTTCCTTGCGCAGTGCGTGTCCTTTCCAGGTTGGCGGCAGTACGAGTCGGTAGAGATTTGGATGGCCCTCAAAGCGGATACCAAACATGTCCCAGGTCTCGCGCTCGTACCAGTTGGCATTCGGCCAGATCTCGATCACAGTGGGCAGATGCAAATCCGCGTCGAACAGCGGCACCTTCACACGCACGTCGCAATTGCCCGTGAATGACATCAGGTGGTACACCACTGTGAATTCACTGTCCGGCTGCCCTTCCCGATTTACCCGTAACCGCTCATCGATTGCTGTGATATCGAACAGCATTTCAAATAGCGGTGACGTTTCCTCGTGCAGGTAGCGCAGGAGCGTCTTGGCATGCGCCCTGTCGACCCAGATCGTTGGAATGCCGTCGCAGGTTTCCTGCAGTGCCAGTATCTGCTCAGCAAATCGCTGCCGGACTTGCTCGATGAGCCCGTCGCGAGTTTCCTGCGTATTGCTGTGCATTGGCTGATTCACTGGCGTTTCTCTAATTAGCTTGAATAAATTGCCCGACTGCTTGTCTTCCGTCTCTACACATCATCCGGAGAGCGCAGCTCTTTGGCTGCGATTCGCTCTGGGCCGCGAGTCACTCGCTGCACCGGAGTCGCTTCTTTCTGGATAATGCCTTGATCGTTAATAACCCAGCTGAGCGGTCGGCGCTCTCTGCCGATCTCTTCCTGAAGCAGAATCAATCCCTGCAACAGCGCTTCGGGACGAGGCGGACAACCGGACACATACACATCAACGGGCAAAAATTTGTCGACCCCTTGCACGACCGAATAGATGTCATACATGCCGCCCGAGTTGGCGCAGGATCCCATGGATATCACCCATTTCGGCTCGAGCAGTTGGTCATACAGCAAGCGCACTACGGGTGCCATTTTGCGAAATACCGTACCCGCGATGACGATCATGTCAGCCTGACGAGGTGTCCCCCGGATTACTTCTGAGCCAAAGCGAGCCAGGTCGTGTCTGCTGGTAAACGCAGTCGCCATCTCCACGTAGCAGCAGGACAGGCCGAAGTTAAATGGCCAGATGGAATTCTTTCGCCCCCAGGCCACCATGTCTTCCAGTTTGGCCATCATCACATTGCGACGGATAAAGTCGTCAACGCTGCTGCCTCCCGGCTGGGGAGAAGTGGATTCGTTAACGGATTGCAGTTCCCAATTCATAACGAGAAATCCTTCTTGTTGACCACACCACCAGGGCCAGCCAGAGTTTTCAGTTCACGCTTCTGGGTTTGGGTACGCCAATCCAGAGCGCCGATGCGCCACAGATAAAACAGCGCGGCGATGAGGATAAAAATGAAGATGCTGATCTCAATAAAGCCAGGCCAGCCAGCCTCCCGAACAGCTACCGCCCAGGCAAAGAGGAAGACCACTTCGAGATCGAAGATGATGAAGAGAATGGCGGTGAGATAGAAATGTACAGAGATGCGGAACTGTGCGCTTCCGACAGAGATAATCCCCGATTCGAATGGGGTTTCCTTGTACTTACGGTTAATACGTTGGCCCAGAAAATAGGAAAGGCCCAACATAGTAACTACCACTGCCAAGACCGCAGCGGTATAGAACAGGAAAGGCCGAAGCCCGTCTGTGACTGCCTGTGCTGTTTCCAAGTCCGACTCCAGAGTTCTGGTTCGCTCAGATGGAAGGCCTGGCATTCTAATCCCGTGTCATGGATATCCTGCTTCGCAGGAGCCCTGATGACTCCGGAGACTACTACAGAATAAAACAAACCCTCTTCATAAACGTCCTGATTTACTCACCTAATACCGTACTACCACAACAGGTGTGAATACCGACCAACGACTCAACAGTCGGGCCGGGAAATTCTGGCGCGCACTCTTGCACTTATGCTTTATCAATTGATGAGAACGGGATGAAGTCCGTCTTGGGATTGGGCCATTCCGTGACTCGGAAAGTGAAATCCGGCGGCGGTGGCATCGCACACGGTCATTGGACTGACCATGTTGGAAATGACGAGCTACCAGGGATTGTGTATCACTTCCCATTGAGTACTTCCACACTGCGCTGAGAGCCCATTAATCTGACAATGCGAATGCACCTCACAGGCGACTACCATTGCAGCTCAGCTTAAAGAGTACGGCTCGATTTCTTATTTATCTTGTTGCGATACGACTTTCTAATTCTTATTACTGGTTCGTTAGTGAGAGGCTAGTGTGTTATGCCCCCAGACGCTTGCAAAATCAGTTCACGTCACATGCGATTGATTCCACTAACAAGCGTCTGAATACTTACATGTTTGGACTGCGCTCCGCAAGTATTTTGTCAGAGCCAATCTGCTTCCAAGTCAATGGCGGCGGGCGTTTGTGCCGCACGCCTCTGCAAATGAGAGCTGTTCTCGACTAGCGCTGCGCCTGGACTTCTTTCCAGTTCTCGTAGTACTCAAGGCTCACCATCTGGTTGAGTTCTTCGAGGTCCTCGGTCGCCTGCTGGAGTGTGGCCTTCATGACGTCTCCGACTGACAGGATACCGATATAGTCGCCCCCTTCTTCCACCAGCAGGTGGCGGATTCTTCGCCCCAGAAACTTGTCATAGAGCTTGTAGGCCGGATCATCCACATTGGCTGAAATGAGATTGACGCTCATATTGTCTCTGAGACGCGCAGTCTTCGCGTCAAAGCCCTCTTCGAGCACACGAAACATGAGATCCCGCTCAGTCCAGATACCGACAATTTTCTCGTCCTCAACAATCACAATTGAACCGACCTTGTTCTGGGTCATGACTGTGAGCGCCTGATAGACGCTTGCGTCAGAATTGATAGTCACCATGTGACCACCTTTCTCTTTGAGGATATCGCGGGCTGTTCTTTTCATGGGCTTCTCCTGTTCCCTGAGCCTCTTCTTGGATCGCTGGCGTAACTCATTTCGTGAGCCCGTAAGCGAGGCATTCTGATCGTCTTTCTATTGCCCGTGCATGCACTTGCAGTACCGGGCAGATTGTTTCGACGCCTTGCTAACAAGCTACAGCCGAAACGGATTCTTGGCAAGCGGTGTTGGTTCCCGCCAGCTATAGCTGCGCACTAGAAAACGCGGTTCAAACCATCCAGCGCCGCGGTGCGATACGCCTCCGCCATCGTGGGATAGTTGAACGTAGTATTGAGGAAATACTTCATGGTATTGGCGGAGCCTGGCTGGCGCATGATCGCCTGGCCAATATGCACGATCTCCGACGCCTGATCCCCAAAACAATGGATACCGAGGATCTCCAGCGTATCGAAATGGAAGATCAGCTTCAGCATGCCTACCTGCTCGCCTGTGATTTGCGCTCGGGCGGTATTTTTGAAGAAGGCCTTGCCCACTTCGTAGGGTACTTTCTTCCTGGTCAATTCAGCTTCGGTCTGACCGAGCGTGCTGATCTCCGGTATCGTATAAATGCCTGTGGCAACTTCTTCAACCGGATAGCTCTGCTCGGGAGCAACTATCGCGTTACTGGCTGCACGCCCCTGGTCATAGGCCGCCCCTGCCAGCGAAGGCCAGCCGACCACATCACCAGCTGCATAAATATTATCCACCGCGGTCTTGTATTGCTTGTCGACGGCCAGTTGGCCACGACTGTTGGCTTCCAGACCGAGGATCGAAAGATTCAGGTCCTCGGTGTTTCCTGCCCGGCCATTGGCCCATAGCACGATGTCGCTCTTTATCTTCTTGCCGGATTCGAGATAGGTAATCACATGATCATCAAAGTACTCCAGGCGCTCATAACGCTCGTTATGGCGTGAGCGCACGCCGAGATTGCGCAGATGATATGCCAGCGCATCGCTGATCTCGGTATCCAGAAAATCGAGCAGACTCGCATTCGGATTGATCAGCTCGACCTTGTATCCCAGCGCACCAAAGATAGAGGCATACTCACAGCCAATAACACCGGCGCCGATGACTGTCACTTTGCGCGGTGAGAAATCGAGGCTGAGAATCGTGTCGCTATCGAACATTCGCGGGTGCTCGAAGTCGACATCCGGTGGACGGTACGGACGCGACCCGGTTGCGATAATAAAGTAATCAGCGCTCAGCTTCTTGCGCTTGCCAAGCAGCTTGATGGTATTGGCATCGAGAAAGCTCGCGCGCCCCTTGTAGATAGGCACGTGATTACGCTCGTAGAAATCAGTGCGCATACGAACCTGTTCGTATTTGACGCGGTTGGCGTGTGCGAGAATTTGCTGGAAACTGAGTTTGCGTGCATCACCGAGATCCCGAAACAGCGGATTGGTATTGAAGGCCATCACTTCTTTCACAGCGTGACGCAGCGCTTTGGAAGGAATCGTTGCCCAGTGGGTACAGCTGCCTCCGACCTGATCGAGGTCGCAGATCATCGCGACTGACTTGCCCTTCTTCTTGGCATTCATCGCTGCGGCCTCACCGGCCGGGCCAGCACCAATCACGATAATATCGAAATGCTCTTTTGCCAGCTGCTTGCTGCTCTTCTTGCTCACCGGCTTTTTGGTTTTCGCTGCCGTGGTCTTCTTGCGCACTGTTGCCCCACCTGAACCCTTGACCATTTAAGACTCCTTGACCGGTTGCGACTCATCACACTTGTTGCGATCGCCCCCGCAGATCTCACAATCGCCCATACCTTCTATCTTGTTCAATCCACCACAAGATCCCTGGACCGGCTTGCGACCGAACAACACACCGACCGACATGATGAGTATCATCAGCGCAATAAATACGAATGTCACAAGTAGCATTGTCATAGTGGTTCACTCAAGTATCTCGCGAACGCCGGGCTGTGATAATCGACAAACCCGAGCTGCTCGTCTTTACTGATCAGATAGACAGCCAGATCCAATTCTTCTGCCAGTTGTTTACTGGCTTGTGTGCCCATGATCATCATCGCAGTCGCCAGTGCATCGGCTCTGGCTACTGAATCAGTTACAACATAGGCAGCGGCCAACCGGTGTTGCACAGGCTTTCCCGAACGTGGATCTATCTCGTGCGAGTAACGTACCCCTTCACTTTCGAAGTAGTTTCTGTAGTCGCCGGAGCCCGCAACTGCGAGCGCCTCACCGTGACTGAAAAAAATCTCGTGAATCCGAGCCTCGTCGATCTGCGGACTTTCGATTGCCGGAATCCAGCTTATGCCGCCTGGCTTGAGACCCGACATCTTCAGCTCGCCACCGACTTCCAGAAAATAATCCTGTACTCCGTGGCTTTCAAGGTACTCAGCCAGTTTATCGACCGCATAACCTTTTGCGATGGCGCTGAGATCCACGTACACATCACGGCGCTTGGTCGCTTGCCTCACATCGGCGTCCACCTCAACGAAGGCATAGCCAACCTGTTCGAGTGCCGCAGCGATCGCTGCCTCATCCGGCACTCGCGCTGGCGGCACAATCTCGGGGCCAAACCCCCAGAGATTCACCAACGGACCCACGGTGACATCGAATGCCCCATCAGTGAGTTCACTGATTTCGCGTGCCAGCAAGAGCACTTCCAGCAATTCTGCCGAAACCGGAAACGGCTCTCCCACGGGATGCCGATTGAAGCGTGATAATTCTGAGTCGGGCGCGTAGGTAGAAAAGACTTCTTTATCCAATCTACCCAGTAATGCAGAGCTGCCTTCTTCTATTACGGAAAGCATACTCCCGGATTCAATACCAACGAGCTGAATATCGTAGCTCGTTCCCATGGTAAACCCGGAAAAGCGGTGAATTGTCTCGTCGCCTCGCCCGGTAAACAGGGCGAAAGCGATGAGCAGGCTGACAAAGGCAATTGAGAATGCGTGTCGACGCAAAATCTCTGTCATGAAAATTCGTCTAGCGAAATATTCTCGTCTTCGACACCAAGATCCTTGAGCATCTTGATAACCGCCGCATTCATCATGGGCGGACCACACATATAATACTCACAATCTTCAGGTGCCGGATGGTCCTTCAGGTAATTCTCCAGAACTACGTTATGGATAAAGCCGGTCATACCTGACCAGTTATCCTCAGGCTGTGGATCAGAGAGCGCCACGTGCCACTTGAAATTTTCGTTCTCAGCTTCGAGCTCGTTGTAATCGTCTTCGTAAAACATCTCTCTCAGGCTGCGCGCCCCATACCAGAAAGAAATCTTGCGCTTGCTATTCAGCCTGCGCAGTTGGTCAAAGATGTGCGAGCGCATAGGTGCCATACCTGCGCCACCACCAATAAACACCATTTCAGCATCGGTATCCTTGGCAAAAAATTCACCGAATGGACCAAACACCTTCACCTTGTCACCTGGTTTGAGGCTGAATACGTACGAAGACATCTTGCCCGGAGGAAGATTGGTACCCGGCGGCGGAGTTGCGACTCGAATATTGAACTTGATGATGCCTCTCTCTTCAGGATAGTTGGCCATCGAGTAGGCACGCACAGTCGTATCGTTGACCTTTGATACCAGATCGAACAGTCCAAACTTGACCCAGTCGCCGCGATACTCTTCACCGATATCGAAGTCCTTGTAGTGGACAACGTGCGGAGGAACTTCGAGTTGCACATAGCCACCAGCACGGAAATCGACACTCTCACCATCGGGAATTTTTAGTACCAATTCCTTGATGAAGGTCGCGACATTGTCATTGGAAACAACTTCGCATTCCCACTGCTTCACGCCGAAAAATTCTGGTGCAACTTCAATCTTCATATCCTGCTTGACTGTCACCTGACAGGACAGTCGCCAGTTATCTTTTGCCTGGCCGCGCGTGAAGTGGCCAGCCTCTGTCGGTAGCATCGAGCCACCGCCGCTAGTAACCTGACACTTGCACTGTGCGCAGGTGCCGCCACCGCCACAGGCAGAGGAGAGATAAATACCGGCATCGGCCAGTGTATTGAGCAGTTTGCCACCCGCGGGCACGGTTATGGATTTTTCCGGATCGCCATTGATCTCGATGTGAACTTCGCCACTGCTGACCAGACGCGAACGAGCGAACAGGATCACTACGACCAACAGCATGATCACGATTGTGAAAAACGCAACACCACCAACAATTGTCGTTACATCAATCATGAACTACCTACAGGGAAATGCCGCCAAGTGACATGAAACCGAGGGACATCAGCCCCGCCGTGATAAAGGTAATGCCCAGACCACGCAGGCCATCCGGCACATCACTGTATTTCAGTTTTTCGCGTATGCCGGCCAGCAGCACCAATGCGAGTGCCCAGCCGAATCCTGCGCCAGATCCAAACGCAATACTTTCAACAAAACTGTAGTCGCGCTGCTCCATAAACAGAGTGGCCCCAAGAATTGCACAATTCACTGTGATGAGTGGCAGAAAAACACCGAGCGCGTTATAGAGTGCCGGTACAAATTTATCGAGGAACATTTCCAGAATCTGAACCATCGCTGCGATAACACCGATGTAGCAGAGGTATCCCAGAAACTCGAGCGACATACTCTCCAGCCCCAGCCAACCCAACGCACCCTCGCGAAGCAGGTTATTAAAAATCAGGTTATTGACTGGCACCGTAATCGTTTGCACGACGATAACTGCCACCCCGAGCCCGATTGCTGTCTCTACCTTTTTGGAAACGGCGAGGAAGGTACACATCCCCAGAAACATCTGCAGGGCCATGTTCTCAATGAAGACGGCACGCACGAACAGGCTTAACAACTCTTCCATCAGGCGGCCTCCTCACTCGTGCTATGGCTGGCAAGTCTGAAGTCTCGCACTTCAACCTGATCAGTCTTGCGGCTGCGTAACCACCAGATAAAGAATCCGATAATAAAGAAAGCACTGGGAGACAGAAGCATCAAGCCATTGCCCTGATACCAACCGCCATTTTCGACCAGCGGCATGATCTGGTACCCCAGCAAGGAGCCCGAGCCGAACAGTTCTCGCACGCTGGCCACGACGATCAGCACCAGACTGTAACCCAGTCCGTTGCCAACACCGTCGAGAAAACTGATCCCGGGAGGGTTTTTCATGGCGAAGGCTTCTGCCCGGCCCATGACAATACAGTTGGTGATGATCAGCCCTACGAAGACACTCAGACTCTTGCTGATTTCATAGGCGAATGCTTGCAAAAACTGGTCAACCGCGATTACCAGCGACGCAATAATCGTCATCTGCACAATGATGCGAATACTGGATGGCATGTGATGGCGGATGAGCGAAATAAACATATTGGAGAAGGCAGTCACGGTGGTGAGCGCCACACACATAACAAGTGTTACGCTCAATTGCGTTGTCACCGCCAATGCCGAGCAGACACCCAGAATCTGCAGGGCAATCGGGTTATTGTCCAATAGCGGATTAAGAACTACTTTCTTTGCTTCAGCCATAGTTGATCGTCAGTCACCAGACAGGGATTGCAGATTTTCCAGAACCGGTCGGTAGCCGTTCTCTCCCAGCCAGTACTGAATCGTATTATCGACACCGCGTGTTGTGAGTGTCGCACCGGATAGGCCGTCGATCTGATACTGACCGGAGCCCAAACCCTTGACGACGCGTAGCGCGACGTCACCTGATTCGTTATACACCTGTTTGCCTGGCCACAGTGCTTGCCAACGAGGGTTACGCACCTCCGCGCCCAGCCCAGGTGTTTCTGAAATTTCGTAAAACGAAATCCCTTTCACTGTATTGCCATCGGCCTCCAGAGCCAGATAGCCGTACATGATGCCCCACAGTCCGTAACCGTTGATCGGCAGGACAATCGTGCTCACTGCACCATCTTGTTGTTGCGTGTACACCATTGGGTAAATCACCCGACGCTTGATATCAGCAATGTCTTCATCGGCAGGTACTGCCTCGGAGAACGCCGGATCATTGAGCACAGTGCGCTGATCGTAGGTCGCCAGATTGATGCCCAACTCCTGAAGCTGGTCATCGGTAACAAATTCGCCGGTCTGCAGATTGACAATGCGTGGCGTAAATTCGGCAAACAGGGACTCTACTTCTGCATCGCTGGTTGTCGCAGGATCGTAGAGTCCGGCAGCACTCAGAATATTCTTGTTGCGATCCAGAACGCGATTGGCTTCCTGCCGCGGCTTGAGGATCACCGCAGTGCCCGAGACGACAATCGAACACGCAACGCACAGACATAGCGCCACCAGCAAAGTCTTTTTGGTCGTTTCCCTAGAGGACACCGCGCGCCCTCCTGCGAGCAATATTCGCCTTGACGACAAAATAATCGATGAGCGGCGCGAACAAATTGGCAAACAGAATCGCCAGCATGATGCCTTCCGGATAGGCCGGGTTAACAACTCGGATCAACACAGTCATGAACCCGATGAGCGCACCGAATATCCATTTCCCCGTATCGGTCATCGACGCAGAGACCGGATCAGTCGCCATATACACCATGCCGAAAGCAAACCCGCCGAGCACAAAATGCCAGTACCAGGGAGTAGCGAATGCCGGGTTGGTATCGGACCCGATCGCATTGAACAACAGCGAGGTCGCGACCATGCCAAGGAATACGCCAGACATAATTCGCCAGGACGCAATGCGTGTAATCAAAAGCACACAGGCGCCAAGCAAAATTGCGAGCGTCGATGTTTCACCGATCGAGCCTTGCATCTGCCCAAGAAAGGCATCGAGCCAGGTCAGCTCGGTATTGGTCACCGCATTGAGTACTGGCAAACCACCTGCCGCAATTTGCGACAAGGCTGTGGCGCCACTGAAGCCGTCGACCGCTGTCCATACTGCGTCGCCAGACATATCCGGCGCATAGGCAAAATAGAGAAACGCCCGGCCGGTCAAAGCGGGGTTGAGAAAATTCTTGCCGGTACCACCAAACACTTCCTTGCCAACCACCACACCGAAACTGATACCCAGCGCAGCCTGCCAAAGTGGAATGTCGGGCGGAACAATGAGCGTGAACAGAATTGAGGTGACAAAGAAGCCTTCATTGATTTCATGCCCGCGCTTCATCGCGAACAAGACTTCCCAGAACCCACCGACGGCGAAGACCACCAGATAAATCGGCAGATAGTACGCAGCGCCGTACACCATGTTGTCCCAGAGACTTGCCGGGTCATGTCCGGCAAACAGCGCAATGATTGGCTCATGCCAGCCGCCACTGCCTTCCAGCCCCATTGTCATGATCGCGGTATTGGCCTGGAAGCCGAGGTTGTACATGCCGTAAAACATCGGGAAGAACGCTGCCAACCAAACCGTTATCATCACGCGTTTGAGATCGA
>JASBUV010000192.1 GCA_030147705.1 Gammaproteobacteria bacterium | reverse complement strand
GTAACAGTGACACGGGATTTACCCACCGCGTCGGCGACTTCCTGCTGGGTAAGTTCGAATTCATCCTGCAGACGCTTTAGCGCCATCGCTTCCTCAATAGGGTTGAGGTTCTCGCGCTGGATATTCTCGATCAGTGCCATGGCGATTGCTGCTTCGTCACCAACCGGCTTGATAATGGCGGGTATGGTATCCAGCCCGGCCAGTTGGGTTGCCCGCCAGCGTCGTTCGCCCGCAATGATTTCGTATTTGTCCGCCGATATTGGCCGTACCACGATTGGCTGCATGACGCCTTGCGCCTTGATGGAGGCGGCCAGCTCATCAAGGGTTTCCTGATGCATATCGGTACGTGGCTGGTACTTGCCGCGCTGAATCAGGTCTACGGGGATATTGCGCAGATCACCATCTTTGTCTGCTTCAGGGGCACTGGGTGACGACGATTGTGTGTCTACCTTGGGTTTGCCCAGCAGGCTTGCCATGGTTTTGGAGCTGCCGCTGGAGAGTAAGGCATCCAGGCCTTTACCGAGTTTTCTTTTGTCTGTCATGCGTTCCTGTCCGGGTTGTCGTTAGCCGGAAACCTGCGCTGCTTCGTCGTGGCGCCGCAACATCTCTCCAGCCAGAGCAAGGTAGGCAATGGCGCCTCGCGATTGGCGATCGTAACTGATTACTGGCTTGCCGTAGCTGGGAGCTTCGGCTAGCCGCACGTTACGCGGTACGACCGTGCGGTACACGGCATCGCCAAAATAATTGAATAATTGACCGTTCACTTCGGTCGTCAGTTTGTTGCGCGGGTCGTACATGGTGCGCAGGATGCCTTCGATGTGCAGCCTTGGATTCAGCCGATCACGTATGGCACTGATGGTGTCCATCAACGCCGAGAGTCCTTCAAGTGCGTAATATTCACATTGCATCGGAATCACTACGCCGTCTGCTGCTACCAGCGCGTTCACAGTAAGCATATTCAGGGAAGGGGGGCAGTCGATCACAATAAAATCGTAGTCAGCCTGCACCTTCTCAACGATGTTGCGCAGTCGCAATTCCCGATTGTCTTCAGAGATCAACTCAACTTCGGCAGCGACCAGATCGCCATTGGAAGGCAACAGGTCATAATCTCCGTCGCCGGATTTAACGACCACATCAGAAAACTCAGCGCGTTGAGTTAGCAGATCGTAAACAGAAAGTTCCAACTCGGATTTGTCGACCCCACTGCCCATGGTGGCATTACCCTGTGGGTCCAGGTCGATCAGCAGGACTTTCTTGCGGGTAAGCGTCAGGGAAGCTGCCAGATTAACCGAGGTGGTTGTTTTGCCAACTCCGCCTTTTTGGTTGGCTATTGCCAGAATTTTACTCACTGTCCGGTTTAAACCTCTTCCCGTTGAATTCTGCCCGCTGGGTTCTTTCCGTTGTGCCATTGTGCCGTTGTGTACTTTCCGCTGTGTACGACACAGCTAAGCAGTGACACTCTGCCTGGCCACCAGAAGATGGCGTTCAGAATCCTGCCCCGGTACCTGTAACCGGTGGCTCTCTAGTAATTCGAAATGATCCGGGAGCGCCTGCACCTCTTCTTCCGGGTAGCGGCCTTTCATCGCCAGCAAGACGGTGCCGGGATTGAACAGGTGCTCTGTAAGCCTGATTATCTCAGGGATTGGCGCAAATGCACGACACGTCACAATATCAATTTGCCGCTGACTTTGATAGTGCTCGACTCGACAATTTTCGATCTCCACGTTGTCCAGCCCGAGTGCAAGTTTCACCTGGAAAAGAAATCGGGTTTTCTTGCCATTGCTGTCCATGAGGACAAATTGCCGCTCCGGAGAGATGATCGCCAACGGGATCCCAGGGAGGCCGGCACCTGTGCCAACATCAAGAATTGTCTCCCCATGCAAATACCTGGCAATGGCGAGACTGTCGAACAAATGCCGACTGTCGAGCTGGGCGAGATCAGGGGTACTGATAAGATTGTAGGTCTTGTTCCACTTTCGCAGGAGGTCGCAATACTGTTGCAATGCGCTGACCTGCTGAGAAGTCGGGGAGAGCCCTAATGCTGCAAGTGATGCCTGCAGTTCTGTCTCTGCTGCTGCCATAGAGAGTCTCAGGGCCGAATCAGAGATGACACTACGCTCTCGATTCAACGCACTTGCCCGTTTACTAACTCACTTTGCGTTGTGAGCCTGCGTGATACTTTTTGAGATAGATAAGTAATAAAGAAATCGCGGCTGGCGTCATACCAGGAATCCGGGAAGCCCGACCAATGTTGTCAGGGCGAACCGCCAGCAGCTTTTGCTTTAGTTCATTGGAAAGCCCTTGCATGGCCGCGTAATCCAGATCTTCAGGAAGCGATGTATTTTCTTGTCGTTTCAGTCGATCGATCTCTTCACTTTGGCGATCAATATAACCCTGATACTTGATTTGTATCTCGGCTTGTTCGATTGCCTGCCTGGCTTCCGGTGCCTCGTTCGCTGCGGAAAGCCCCGCCGCTTCCAGCAGCGTTTCATGATTTACCCTGGGGCGCGCCAACAAATCCGCCAAGCTGTATTCGCGGCTGATGGGTTTCTCCAGCAGTGGATTGATTTTGAACGCGGCCTCACTATCAGCCTGAATCCAGGTACTGCGCAATACTTTCAGGTGAGAGTCTATTTTTTCGACCTTTCGGTTAAAAAATTCCCAGCGCTCGTCATCAACAAGCCCCAACTTTCGACCCGTTTCCGTCAAGCGCAAATCTGCATTGTCTTCACGCAAGGTTAAGCGGTATTCAGCGCGGCTGGTAAACATGCGATAGGGTTCGTTGGTACCCAGAGTGATCAGGTCATCGACGAGCACGCCAATGTACGCTTCATCTCTTCGTGGACACCAGGAATCCAATCCTCTTACTGCCAACCCTGCATTCAAGCCGGCGAGCAAACCTTGCGCCGCAGCTTCTTCGTAACCCGTGGTCCCGTTGATCTGACCCGCGAAATAAAGACCGCCAATAAATCGGGTTTCCAGTGAATCTTTCAGATCCCGCGGATCAAAAAAATCATACTCAATGGCATAACCAGGACGGGTTATATGCGCGTTCTCGAATCCCTTGATATAACGCAGCATTTCAATCTGTACATCGAAAGGCAGACTGGTGGAGATCCCGTTGGGATACAACTCATTGGTATTGAGGCCTTCCGGTTCTACGAATATCTGGTGCGAGGTCTTGTCTGCAAATCGCATGACCTTGTCTTCGATGGAAGGACAGTAGCGTGGTCCTGTCCCTTCAATAATGCCGGTGTACATCGGAGAACGATCAAGACCACCGCGGATTACTTCATGACACTGCTCATTGGTTGCAGTGATGAAGCAGCTGATTTGCTGCGGATGATCTTCCAGCCTGCCGAGAAAAGACATGACTGGCAGAGGCTCATCACCCTTCTGTTCAGTCATGACACTGAAATCAACCGTTCGTGCATCGACGCGAGGTGGAGTACCGGTTTTTAACCGATCGACCCTGAATGGCAATGCACGCAAGGTATTGGCCAACGCAATGGAAGGCTGATCTCCAGCTCGTCCACCGGCGCTGTTTTGCAGCCCGATGTGAATCTTGCCACCAAGAAAAGTACCAGTGGTAAGCACCACCTTCGGGGCTCTGATGCGCAATCCCATCTGGGTCACAACACCGGCAATACATTCGTTTTCTATGATCAGGTCGTCGACAGATTGCTGGAACAAAGTCAGGTTTTCCTGATTTTCCAACATCTCACGGATTGCCGCTTTGTACAGCACACGATCTGCCTGGGCCCGGGTGGCACGAACAGCAGGGCCTTTGCTGGCATTCAGCACACGAAACTGAATACCGGCTTTGTCGATAGCTCTGGCCATGGCGCCACCAAGCGCATCGATCTCTTTGACTAGATGGCTTTTGCCTATGCCTCCGATAGCGGGGTTACAGGACATCTGACCCAGTGTTTCAATGCTGTGGGTAATGAGCAGGGTATTGACGCCCTGACGAGCAGCCGCGAGCGCAGCCTCGGTACCGGCATGACCGCCGCCGACTACGATAACGTCATAGGTACTGGAAAATTCCATGCTTGTCTCGTTTTGCTCGCCAATGTGCTGTGAAAATAGCCTTGTTCAT
>JASBUV010000124.1 GCA_030147705.1 Gammaproteobacteria bacterium | reverse complement strand
CCCCAGTAGCACGCTGGATCGATTAACGCTGTCTCATTGTTGGCAGCGCAGTGTACATTGCCGTGCCAGAAATCGCCGTGCAGTAGAACCGGCGGCTGAACAGGAATGAGTTCGGGCAACTTGCTGGCGATCTTTTCAATTTGCCCGACGATCTTGCGGTTCAGAGCGCCCTCATCGAACGCCAGTGCCGCAAGCCGGAGCAGGCGGTGTTCTGCAAAAAAGGCGTGGCCATCGTCCATTTGGGTGTTGATCTGGAGCGTGGGCCCGCAATAGTTGTTCTCGTGCCAACCAAAACAGTCCGCGGTGCTGGAATGGACAGCGGCGAGCATGGCTCCTGCAGTACGGAAATAACTGCGAGCGCCCACATCACCTTCGCCTACGTCTTCCATGAGAATGAAGTTTGGGCCGGCATGCAGCACTTCAGGAACGCGTACGCCCGGTATGGCGCCCAGGGCTTGTAATCCGTTCGCTTCGGCCATAAACATATCGTCAGGCGCCTTGCGATTGTGTTTCATGAAGATCCGGCGCCCGGAGGAGAGCGTGAAACGTGCATAATCGCAGCCGCCGCTTGTAAAAAGCGTTTCTGTGGTGATGATTTGGCCAAAATCGTGGTTTGCGAGCCACTGAACTATTTCGGGAGGCATGCCTCAAGTCTATGTCAAAATCCCGTTATAATCGCGCCCATGCGCAAAATTCAGGAATCTTTTGTATTCAAAATGAATCGCAATGGAATTACTGAGAGGAGATACATGCACATGTTGATAACACTGAGCAAAGACAAGGCGTCCAGTCGTCAAGGCCATTTTCGAGCCATCTTTCGACCCACCGCTGTATGCTTTGCCGTGATCTTGGCTGCCATTGCTGCGTTCTGCAGCTCGGCGGCCCTGGCTTTCGCCTATGATGAGATAACCGCCAGAGAATGTGTTCGTGGAGATTGCCAGAACGGCAGGGGAACTCTGGAGCTCAATACCCAATGGGGCAAGGGCCGTTATGAAGGGGAATTCAAGGACGGTGAGTTCCATGGCTACGGCCGGCTGGAATTACCCTTATCCTTCCTCGACAGGGAGATTTATGTGGGCCACTGGGTGGCTGGTCAACGCGTTGGCCGCGGCACGCACTGGAACGGGCGGGGCAATCTTTATATTGGTGAGTGGGCCAATGACAAGCGGCACGGCCAGGGTTCTTATTTCTTCGGTCTGCCTCGCTGGGAAGAAAACAGACACACCGAGTTCTGGCTGAAAGAGAACACCGAGAACTACACCGGCGAGTTTGTAAACGATCACTATCAGGGTAAAGGCGAATATCGCTGGCCAGATGGTCAACGTTATGTCGGCGAGTTTTTCGCGAGTGACAAGCACGGCCCTGGCACGTTCTACTATGCAACAGGCACGAAGCGTGAGCAGTATTGGGAGTATGGCGAGCTTCTCCGTTGAGAAGCGCAGCAACCCGATAGTGCTGAATGTGCGGAATTGCGAATCAGGTTCTGTGCAGGCAAGAACGAAAACTGCGCTCTGCGCGAGAGCATAACGGAGTTTTTCATAGCAGGAATTTGCGCGTTGAATGTCAGTGTGCGCAATTCAATAAACAATAGGCGAATGGAGAGCAGGCAGTAGTGGATCTGGAATCATTGCGTCGCGAGTACCTGCGCGGCGGTCTCAACAGTGCGGATCTGGAAGCGGATCCCTTCGCCCAATTCGAGAAGTGGATGCAGCAGGCCATCGACCTGCAATTCACTGATCCCACCGCCATGACCGTTGCCACAGTAAACGCCGAGGGACAGCCCTCGCAGCGCATCGTTCTGCTCAAGCACGTCGATGAAAAGGGCTTTGTGTTTTACACCAATTACGGCAGTCGCAAGGCCAGAGACCTGGATGCCAATCCGCGCATCAGTTTGCACTTTCCCTGGCACGAAATAGAGCGGCAAGTGAAGATTTGCGGCGTGGCTGAACGCGTGCCGACGGCGGAATCTGTCAAATATTTCCTCAGCAGACCGCGTGAGAGTCAGCTTGCCGCCTATGCTTCTAAACAGAGTTCGGTGATTTCATCCCGCAGCTTGTTGCTTGGGCAGTTCGAGGCGATGAAACAGAAGTTTCAGGCCGGGGAAATCCCGTTGCCGGATTTCTGGGGCGGCTATCGTGTTACGCCCGCCGAGATTGAATTCTGGCAGGGCGGCGCCAGTCGATTGCATGATCGATTCCGATACACGCGCAGCGCTGAAGGCTGGCAGATCGACAGGCTGGCACCCTGATCAGTTTGGATTCCTGCAGCGAGCTCAGACGGCGCGCCACTTCTTGAGTTTCTTGTTCACCAACACTTTCTTCAGGCGAGCGTATTGCGGCAAGCCTTGCTTAAACGTTGGGTAGTCTTCGCCTGCGATCAACGGCGCGAAATAGGCACGCGCTTTATCGGTGATGTGAAATCCGTCGCGCGTGATGTAATCGCGGGGCATCATTTTTTCGACGTTGGCGACTTCAGCGAGCTTGGCCTCACCGATGCGCCAGCTGTATTTCTTGCCATTGCCTCGTACGATGGCGGGCATCACTGCATTCTTGCCGGCCAAAGCAAACTCGACTGCAGCCTGGCCCACGGCATAGGCCTGCTCCACATCTGTAGCAGAGGCGATGTGGCGTGCGGCGCGCTGCAGGTAGTCGGCGACAGCCCAGTGGTATTTGTAGCCGGTAGCCTCTTTGATCATCTCGGCGACATAAGGCGCAACACCGCCAAGTTGTACGTGCCCGAATGCATCGGTGCCGCCCGCATCAGCGAGGAAACTGCCGTCCTTGTTCTGCGCACCTTCGGAAACAACAATGGCGCAGTAACCAAACTTGCGCACACAGCTCTTCACCTTGCGCAGAAATTTTTCCTTATCGAATGCAATCTCCGGGAACAGAATGATATGGGGCGCATCGCCTTCCTGCTCCGTCGCGAGTCCCGCCGCGCCGGCGATCCAACCCGCGTGACGGCCCATGACTTCCATGACGAAGATCTTGGTGGAGCTTTCACACATCGAGGCCACATCGAGGCCTGCTTCACGAATCGATACAGCAACGTATTTCGCCACTGAGCCGAATCCTGGGCAGTTGTCGGTAATGGGTAGATCATTGTCGACGGTCTTGGGTACACCGATGCAGGTGATCGGGAAGCCTACTTCCTGACTGATCTGTGCAACCTTGTTGGCCGTGTCCTGGGAGTCGCCGCCCCCGTTGTAGAGAAAATAACGAATGTTATGGGCCTGAAAGACTTCCATCAGGCGTTCGTACTCGCGCTTGTTCTCGCTGAACGATTTCAGTTTATAGCGACAGGACCCAAAAGCGCCTGCAGGAGTGGAGCGCAGCGCGGCGATAGTGCTGGCGGATTCCTTGGTGGTATCGATGAGTTCCTCATTGAGCGCGCCAACGATGCCATTGAGGCCGGCATAGACTTTGCCAATCTTGTCCTTGTGCTTGCGTGCGGTTTCGATCACCCCGCAGGCGCTCGCATTGATGACGGAAGTAACGCCCCCGGATTGGGCATAAAAGAGATTGGCCTTGCTCATGGTAAGTTCCCAGAGAGAATTGCAGATGAAAATGGAAGTCGAATGCCACCCCGTGTGAGCAGCGTAGGCGAATGTTACTAGCTGCGTGCCGGCCTTGCCAGTCAAGGCCCAACTTGCGGGCCCCAGCGCATTGAGGCAAGATTCCCGGTCCCGCAGATGGAAACGGGGCTGGGATTGAACGCCATGAAACAACTTATAGTCGGCATGTCAGGGGCCAGCGGTGTCGTTTACGGCATTCGCCTGCTTGAGGCATTGCGCACAATCGATGCGGTTGAAACGCATCTGGTCATGTCTGAGTCCGCGCAAGTGAATATTGCTGTGGAAACCGACTGGGCCGTCAGCGATGTGAAAGCGCTGGCAGATCATGTGCACGCCAACAAGGATGTGGCGGCCAGTATCGCCAGCGGATCATTCCGCACCGAGGGAATGATTATCGCGCCTTGTTCAATCAAGACGCTGTCCGCAGTTGCCAACAGTTATGCCGATTCTCTTTTGGTGCGAGCCGCTGACGTCGTGCTCAAAGAGCAGCGCCGACTCGTGCTCGTTCCCAGAGAAACGCCCTTGCACACCGGACACTGTGAATTGCTTCTCAAGGCAAGTCAGATCGGTGCCATTATCGCCCCGCCCATGCCTGCCCACTACATCAAGCCACAGTCGGTTGAGGAACTGGTCGATCACCATGTCGGGCGATTGCTCGATCTGTTTGATTTGGAATCAGGTCTCGTCAATCGCTGGCAAGGGCTTAAGTGATTGCTGAACCGCCAGTACAGTGGCAACATAAAGGTTAATCCAGAGCCACATACTGGACGATAGCAAGTAAGCAGCCTGGATAAGCGTGACAGCTGCTCGCTCACTGTCTCGAATGCCCGTAAAACGAGAAAAATGCGAAAAAGTGAATAATTCACAGAATTACTCATGAATTTCCCGGTACTGTCGTAACTACACAAGAAGAAATACTGACAGTCACCATTTCGGGAAGAGGACGGGATTGATATGTTGCAAGTTGCGGGGGACAAGATGTTCAATAATGACACTGGTTTTGCACATTATTCCAAAATTCTGTGCACAATCGTTGCGCTGATTTCACTCGGCGTGGCGATTCTTACGTTTGTAAGCGAATCGCCCAATGCCGTGTTGCTGGGCTTTTTGTGGTTGGCACTCTCTGGTGTGTTCTGCCTGTCTGCCTGGTTTGTGGATAACCAGGGCAAGTACACGGGCGGCAAAGCGGGCGGCAGAGATAGCTCCGAGTAGAATTTATTGAATGGCTAGCCGGTCTGACGGGTGTCAGGCCGTGCCACGCTCAACCAGCTCTCCTAGCAGCCCGTCTATGGCTGCCTCGTCGATTTCCATCATGCGACACAACTGCTTCAGATTGCCCTGAATCGCTGCGCGCGATCCTGTCGGTTCGCTGCTGCTTGTCGCGGGGTCACTTAGCGCTTGCAGCGTTTCCAGTTGCTGCTTCTCGAGTTCCAGTTCAATTCGCTTGATTCGCTCGCGCAATTCCGTAAGCGATGTAACTTGTTCCTGATCGCTAATCCTGCTCAGCTCGGTCTTGAGCCAACGGCGGCTGCTCCGAATGGGTTTGACAGCGTTGTCTTGCCAGTGCAGGGAATAGTCAAAACAGGTTTTGAGTTGCGTCTCACTGAGCGTGCCGTAGCAGTGGCCATACCAGCAGCAATACAACAATAGATTTACATCGAACCCATACTCATCCTGCAAGCGCAGGCAGAGTTCAGCGACGCCATCCTGATCGTAATACTGTGTCGCATAGCTCCAGAGTGTGGAGGCTGATGCGGATTCTGAGGTTGGTGCTGGCATGAGCTTGCGAAATGTCCAATTCCCGATATTGTGCCCCATGCTAACCCAGCTTTTATGATATAAAACAGTCGCACATCAACTGGGTAGACCGAATGCACATTCACATCTTGGGTATCTGTGGCACTTTCATGGGCTCGCTCGCCTTGCTGGCCAAACAATTGGGCCACCGGGTAAGTGGCAGCGATGCCAACGTGTACCCGCCGATGAGCACCCAGCTTGAGACCCTCGGAATCGAGCTGAGCGAAGGCTATCTGGCCGCGCATCTGCAGCCAGCGCCTGATCTGGTCATTATTGGCAACGCCATGTCGCGCGGCAATCCGGCAGTTGAGTATGTGCTGAACGAGGGCTTGCCCTATGTCTCCGGGCCACAGTGGCTCGCTCAGCATGTATTGCAGGGCAAGTGGGTGTTGGGGGTTTCCGGTACTCACGGCAAGACCACCACCAGTGCCATGCTGGCGTGGATACTGCACTACGCGAAGATGGATCCAGGCTATCTGATTGGCGGTGTGACGCAGAATTTCTCCCAGTCAGCTAATCTCGGTAGTACGCCTTTCTTTGTTGTCGAGGCGGATGAATACGACAGCGCTTTCTTTGATAAGCGTTCCAAATTTATTCACTACGCGCCACGCACTGCTATCGTCAATAATCTGGAATTCGACCACGCCGATATATTTGCGGATCTCGAAGCGATCGAGACCCAGTTTCATCATATGGTGAGAACCGTGCCCGGCAACGGACTCATTATTTCTCCCTGGCAAGACAGCAACGTCGAAGCCATGCTGGCGCGTGGCTGCTGGTCGCCAAGGCAAGTGTTTGGCGTCAATATACCTGCCCAGGACATTCAGCAGCAGACGAGCGCGGGTGCTGTCGTCTGGAGTGCGGACGTTGAAGAGGCGTCAGGTCAGCGCTTTATCGTGCGCAAGCATGAGCCGGAACAACGCGAGAAGGATGTGAAACAGGGCAGTGTGGCGTGGGAGATGACCGGCCTGCATAATGTGAATAACGGCGTGGCAGCCATTGCCGCTGCGCATCATGTGGGTGTGGATGTGGCGACTGCGTGTGCAGCATTGAGTGAATTCAAAGGCGTTAAACGCAGGCTTGAACATCTGGGCACTGTGCATGGTGTCGAGGTGTATGACGATTTTGCGCATCATCCCACCGCTATCGCGACAACGCTTGCTGGCATGCGGGCGAGAATGACCAACGATGGCGCGACAGGTCAGTTGATTGCAGTTATTGAGCCACGCTCCAATACCATGAAGCTCGGCGTCCATCAGGAACAGCTGAGTGCGGCGTGTCAGGAAGCCGATCAGGTGATCTGGTTCAAGCCGGAGGATTCCGGTCTGGATTTCTCGGCTCTGCTGGCTGCGACCGCCTCAAATTCAGCAGCCAGCTATGCCTTCGCAACTGTCGCCGATATCATCCAATACCTCGTGCGAGTCAGTTCTCCGGGCGATCGTATCGTGATCATGAGTAATGGCGGGTTCGGAGGCATCCATCAGCAGTTACTGCAGGCGCTGGAACAGTAACGCACTCTCTCTCCCCACTCACCCGCTTTTCTGAGTTACCATATCGGTATGCAAGTTGGTGAGATACAAGAAATCCCTCTGTTCCCTCTCAAAGTCGTGGTTTTCCCGCGTGGCAGGGTGGACCTGCAGATCTTTGAACGCCGCTATATTGATCTCGTAAGTCATTGTCTACGTTCGGAATCTGGCTTCGGAATCTGTCTGTTGCGCTCGGGAGAAGAAGTGATCCGGGAGGCGGGCAAGCAAACCATCCACCGTATTGGTACCTATGTGGAAATCGTGGACTGGGACCAGCTCGACAATGGCTTGCTGGGCATTACCGTCGAGGGCAGGTCGAAATTCACCGTGGAAGATTGCTGGCAGGCTGACTCCGGCGTGCTGGAAGCGAAAGTTACCTTCAGTGCCGTCGACAGCGTTGATCTGGAGCCTATTCCGGTAGATACCCATTACGAGGCTCTCGCGGAGCTTTTGGAAAATCTCGCCAGCCACCCGATGGTGCAGCAGCGTGGTCAGACCATCGATTATCACAACCTGCGCGATCTGGGTTGGCGGCTTGGCGAGTTATTGCCAATTGAAGTCGAAGACAAACAAAAGCTGCTCGAATTGGAAGATCCGTCGCAGCGCATCATGCGCATTGAAGAGCTGGTAGCGAATCTGGCTAACGGCAGCTAAAGCAATCTGCTTTGCCGTTGCAAGTGACGAAACAAGATCGGGTTTAAAAGTGAGACCGGGTTAGATAGGGTAAGACAAGTATGTTGGCACGATTCATAGATGTATCAGAATGGGGGCCGGAGGAATGGCTGGCGGCCAGTATCCTCGCGTTCATCGTGGTCACTGTCATCATTGTTGCCTACCGTATCGTTACCCTGTTCCAGATGACTCGCCGCAAAAAATATCAACCCAACCTGCGGCCTCTGCGTCGTGGCCGGCGATAATACAACTATCCTGTAGTCTGAGCCGGTGTTGAAACGGTGCCAGTGCAAGCGGAGTACAAACAACAAGAGTACAAACAAGAAGAGTACAAAAAAGAAGAGTACAAAAAAGAACGACACGAATACGACCAACGTACTACAGCGAAAGCACTACAACGAAAGCACAACAATGAAAGCACAAAGATGAAACTACCCTGGCTCTCATCTTCAAAACTACTCTCGCTGCTACTGGTGGTGTTTTCGCTCGCCGTCAGCGAGGCCATCATCGTTCGTCATGATGTCGGTTCTGATGCCTATGTGGTGGATGGCATCGATTATCCCGCTGTGTTCTTCCTCGAGAGGCAGGGTGCGCGCAAAATCTGTGTGGCAACTGTGATTCACCGTCAATGGGCGATTACCGCTGCGCATTGTCTGCAGGAAACCATGCTCGGCGAGACGCTGGCACAGGACCGCCGCTTTGGCGTGGAGTTGGCGACGGGAGTACGGGAAATCGATCTGGCTATTGTGCATCCAGATTACGATCAAAGCGCAGCAAGCGATGTGGATCTGGCTCTGCTGCGTTTCCGCGAGGCTGAGACAATTCCTCGCCCACTGGCACTGTATTCCAGAAGCGATGAGCTAGGCCAGGTTGTCGCGTTATTGGGATGGGGGTTCACCGGGCTTGGAACCACCGGCCGTCAGTACGATGATGGTCGACTGCGCAGGGCTGTGAACCGAATAGAACAAACCGACAGCCGGCTGAGGCTCCGCTTCGATGATCCGCGTGGCGAAGATCAGGAGTCGCTGAATTTCGAAGGCACAATAGGGCTGGGCGATAGCGGAGGCCCGGCGCTCATCGAAGCTGATGGTCTGCTCGTGCTGGCAGGTATCGCCATCGGCGAGGTGCGGGCAGCCGATTACAGTGAAGAGCGTCAGGGTGCCTATGGTGCGGTGACAGTCTACGAGCGCATCAGCCGACATCTGGACTGGATCCAGAGTGTGATCGGTGATGAATTGCCCTTTGACAGCTAGCCGCGAGCTTGCGTCGCTGCATTGCGGGAAGCAGATCACAGACAAATGACGGCATGCGATAGACGATAGCCAGAAAGAAGTCAGGAGTAGAGAGATGATCAAAAAACTCATTATCAGTATGGTCTTGCTGTTGCTCGTAGCAGTGGGCGGTACGGTGTATTACCTGGATAGCCTGGTGCAGCGCGGCATCGAGGTGGTTGGCACCCAGGTGCTGGGCACTCAGGTCACTGTCAGTGGCGTATCTCTGTCACCATTGTCCGGGCAGGGCTCGATCAGCGGATTGACCATCGCCAATCCGGAAGGCTTCGACAGTGCTTACGCGTTTGAGTTGGGAGAAATCTCGCTGGCGCTCGACATCGCGTCATTGAGCACTGATGTTGTGGAGATCTCTTCGATCGTTATTGATAGCCCGCGTATCACTTATGAGACCAATTTGCGTAACGACAATA
>JASBUV010000190.1 GCA_030147705.1 Gammaproteobacteria bacterium | reverse complement strand
GTCTCTGGCGGGACAGAATGTGTTACCTAGGGTAACTTTTTTGCTGTTTCCGCCTTCAGCTTGAGTTAAGATGCTTCGTCGTCTAATTACTTGTAATAAATAAGAGGGAGTCATAATCCATGCGCAATCTATTGATTACCGCTTCGGCAGCGCTGGCCCTGCTATCCAACCCGGTTTCTGCATTGCCTGATCGGGCTGGCGATTTCGCCCTGCTGGACACGGAAGGGGAGTTTCATCAACTGAGTCGCTATCGACACCAGGAAGCCATGGTGTTGATGGCTTTTGATGCAGCCTGCTCTGAGCAAGCCGCAGCGATTGCCCAATTCCAGCAAACCGCCAGCCAATTCGCTGAGCAGAATGTTTCATTTGCGCTGATCGAGTCGGGTATTGAATCGGATATCGATGCGCTGCGTGCTGCGCGGGCTGCGACTGGTCTCGATCTCCCCATGCTGGTAGACGATGGCCAACTGGTTTCGGAGACTCTGAAAATCAGTGCGGCAGGTGAGGTGGTTGTGTTGGACCCTCAGCGTCTGAATATTCTCTACCGTGGTCCGCTAACTGATCAGGCGGCCGAGATTATCGCTGCCGAGTTGGATGGTGGTGTCGATGAGACAGTGATTGCCGAAGCGACAGGCTGTGCGATCGACTATCCGGCGAGCGAAGCCAATCTGGCTGAAGTGCCGGACTATGGCACTGAGGTTGCGCCAATCATTGTTGAGCAATGTGCAAACTGTCACCGTGAGGGTGGAATCGGTCCTTTCGCCATGGATAGCCATCTGATGCTGCAGGGCTGGTCGCCGATGATCCGCGAAGTGCTCCTCACCAAGCGCATGCCGCCAACTCAGGTCGATCCTAATGTCGGCCACTTTGACAATGCGCTCTATATTTCACCCTCTGAAATGCAGACTCTCGTGCACTGGATCGACGGCGGTGCGCCGCGGGGTTCGCACCCTGTAGACCCGCTGACCGAAGTTGAGCATGTGGACATGAAGTCCTGGCGTCTGGGTGAGCCCGATTACATTGTTACTGCACCGAACCACGAGATTCCGGCTACCGGCGTTCTCGATTACATCAATGTGAACGTGCCGCTGAATTTCGACGAAGACAAGTGGGTGCGTGCGGTGCAATACATTCCGGGCGACGAGGCTGTGTTGCATCATCTCCTGACCTACGTCACACCGCCAACAGGCAGCTTCGACGGCGGTGAGGGTGATACCACGAGTACCGCGCGTCGCTTCCTCGAAGGCTATGCCCCTGGCAAGGTCGATCCGATCGAATTCCCAACGAATACCGGTGTGAAAATTCCGGCAGGGCACCAGTTGTCCATGCAGTTTCACTACACAACCAACGGCCGCGCCACTACGGATGAGACCAAGTTGGGTCTGTATATCTACGATGAGGCACCAGACCATGAGAACTTCACGCGGTCGGTGGCTGGCGGGTTCCGGGTTCCTCCCTATGAGCGGGACTATCCGGTCAAAGCCTCCTATACCTTCGATGAAGCGGTGGTAGTAACCGGCCTTCGCGCACACATGCACTTCCGTGGCAAGGACATGCAGTTTTTTGCTGAATATCCGAATGGCACCATGGAGCAACTGCTGAATGTGCCCAATTACAGCTATGCCTGGCAGCCAACTTATCAGCTCTCTGAGCCGGTCAGTCTGCCCTCTGGCACGAAGGTACACGTCACGGGTTCATTCGATAATTCGGAGCATAATCCGGCGAATCCGGACCCCAGCAAGACCCTGACTTTTGGTCTGCAAAGCTGGGATGAAATGTTCATCGGCTACTGGACTTACCACGCACAAGACGGCGGCGAATAAGTCAGCGGGCTGTTACTTACTGAAAACCCCGGCCACAGACTCTGTGCCCGGGGTTTTCTTTTGCCTGCTAATTACTTCCAGATCACAGCAATTGCCGTTTTTCTGGCACGGTTTGTCGCAGTTTTTCATTTTGCTGCAAGCGTTTAACTTGCTATGATTCTGCCCTTAAAATCCAAAGGGCCTTCTCCTTGGTGCAATCAGGCTTGTTGAGTAGTCTGTTTGTCAGGGACCCACCAGTATTAATCAGAAGGTTCATAATAACATTCTCGGAGAGCCTCTTATGTCCTCGGTCTTTCTCGTCATTTTCGGTCTGATCGGATTCTCTTTCGGCTGGTTTGTTTATTCCAAGTTCATTGCTGAAAAGATCTACCGACTTGATCCTAACTACGAAACTCCCGCCCACAAATTCAATGATGGCATCGACTATGTGCCAACCAACAAGTTTGTGCTGTGGGGCGCTCACTTTACTGCGGTAGCCGGTGCGGCACCGATTGTTGGACCTGCTGCCGCCGTTTACTACGGTTGGGTGCCCGCGATTCTGTGGGTGGTTTTAGGTAGTATCTTCTTTGCCGGGGTTCACGATATGGGCGCGTTGTGGGCGAGTAATCGTCACGGCGCCAAGTCTATCGGAGCGCTGTCTGAAAGCCTCATTGGCAAGCGCGCCAGCGCCTTGTTCATGGTAATCATCTTCCTGTTGCTGGTGCTGGTTAATGCAGTATTCGCAACCATCATCGCGACCGATATGGTGATTTTCCCATCGTCGGTCATTCCTGCCTGGGTCGCGATCCCGGTAGCCATCGGTATCGGTGTGCTGATCCGTCGCAAATACAACCTGTTGCTGATTTCGGCAATCGGTGTTGCCTTGCTGTATTTCTCTATCTGGGTAGGTAGCGAAAACCCACTGGCATTGCCTGGCGACATTTTTGGTCTGGGTGCAAATGGTAACTGGATTATCCTGCTGTTCATCTACGCGGGTATCGCTTCCATGTTGCCTGTATGGCTTCTGTTGCAACCACGCGACTACATCAATGGTGCGCAGCTGGTGCTGGGTCTTTTGGTTCTCTATTCAGCAGTCTTCATCACCCTGCCAGATGTGAGTGCGCCTGCGTTCAATACCGTCGCCGAAGGTACTCCGCCGATCTGGCCGATCCTGTTCGTGACCATTGCCTGTGGTGCGCTTTCCGGCTTCCATGGCATCGTTTCCTCAGGCACCAGTTCCAAGCAGTTGGATAATGAGAAAGATGCACGCTTTGTCGGCTATCTCGGTGCGTTGGGTGAGGGTTCTCTGGCGCTGATCACGATCGTCGCGGTTACAGGCTCGCTCTACGCCGCAAGCGGTGCTGACTGGAATGCCGTTTACACCGGCCTGTCATCCGGTCCGGG
>JASBUV010000118.1 GCA_030147705.1 Gammaproteobacteria bacterium | reverse complement strand
TCGGCGAGGGCGCGGCGGGCGCTGTCGCTCAGGCTGACACCGGTCGCGGTCTCCATCTCAATCACGCCGCGCATCAGGGTATGTTGCCATGACTTGCCGACACCGAGATCTTCCAGCATCAACTGGTAGCAGTCACATTCCAGGATCTCATGCGGGAAGAACTTTTCGACTGCATACACCAGGTTGCGTAAGCGGCGCTTTTGAATCGGTTGTAGTTGGGTCCAGAATTCCTTTCCTTTCTGGAAGTCGCCGAGCATGAAGGCCAGTACGCCATTGCTGAAGTTGTAGTCCGAGCCGAGAGCGTAGTGCTGTTCGAGCACCGCTGAATCTTTGCTGTCTGCATTGATAGTGCCATCCAGGACGCCAACTACGACTGCAGTCAGATGCGCCGAAACGCCTTCGGTGTCCAGTTCGCGCTGGTGGTCGATATAGCTGCGCGCTTCGTCGAGCCTACCTTCCAGTGCGAGATTGCGCCCCACAGTTCCCAATATGCCGATATGGTTTGGGCGCTCCTGCAGCTGCAGTTTTCTGATTAGTACTTCTTCGGCCGGGGTGGCGATGTCGGCGCGATAGCTCCAGATTTCATCCGGTGAAATCTCAAACGGATCGACCTCTGAAGCCAGATTGAGGTATTGCTGGGCCTCGTCAAAGAGTCGAGCGCCAATCAGGAACAGGGCGTAGTGAGCGAGGGCGTAATCGGGCGGCGAGCCGGAAAGAATTTGCTGGCGGAGTGTCTCTTCCTGCTCCAGATGGTTTACACCGGACATGCGCGTAGTGATGGCCTGAATCGAGTTGAGCACTTTGCTCTCGCGGTTCAGGCTGGCGATGCGGCGGTGCACTTCCGAAACGAGGTCGCGTAGTTCCTCAATGCGGTCCATGCGGCTGTAGACCGCGAGATTGTTGGCCGCTGTCGCTAGTCCAAGATAGGCATTGTCGAAATTGGGGTCGATCTCTATGGCTTTCGAGTGGTGTTCGATCGCCAGATTGAAATCACCAGGATTAAACTGATTGTTATAGAACTCGCCCATCATGAAGTGCCGATAAGCAGTGGCGTCAGTGGTGCCCCAGTCGAGCATGTTACTGCGTTCTGATTCGTCCAGATGGATGCGTAGTGAATCAACCATGCTCGATGCGATGGTGTCCTGAATCATGAAAATATTCTGCTCTTCCATGTCAAACTGCTCGGAGTAGAGTTGCACTCCATCTTCCAGTCTGACCAGTCGCACATTGACGCGAGCCTGATCGCTTGCCTGCATCAGGCGGCCTTCCAGCAAGTAATCGATGCCCAATTCCGATCCGATTTCCCGGGCCGCTCGGTTTGTAGTCGAATAGCGCGAATCGTGGGGCAAGGACATGATGGCCAGCTGATTGAGCTTGGACAGGCCATTGAGCAGAGAGTTGGTGAGGCCGTCGGCCAGAAAGTGGTCTTCCTGCGGGCTGCTGACATCAACCCGGAACGGGAGAACTCCCACGCGTATTGCGTCGGCTTCGGTTCCGGTAAGAACTCTCGTCATAAATAAGGAAACGGTGATCAGCACTGTCATTGCAGCGAGTGCTGCTTTGCGATGCTGAAATACCTTTTGCCGAAGAATATCGAGCAGTTCACTGCCGTTGAATTCGTTGGATTGCTCAGTATTGTTCAGCGCGACGGGCTCAACGTTCAATTTATAGCCGCGTTTCGGGACTGTGACGATAAAGGACTGGAGGGTGCCGCTGTCATCCACCGCGCCACGCAGTTCTGCGATGGCCTTGTGGACGGCGTGATCAGACGTGATATTTGTCCAGAGCTTGTCCAGTAGCTCTTTGCTGCTGACGACCTGACCATAATGAGTGGCCAGATAGACCAGTACTTCCATGCTGCGCGGGGTGATCTTGACGACCTCGTCACCATTGCTCAGCGTGCAGGTGTCCGCCGCAACTTCCCAGTTGCCCAATCTGAATACCGGGCCGAGTTCTTTGCCAGAACTGCGCTCTGACTCTCGGCTTGATTCTCCTGCGGTCACTTTACCAGTCACGCAAAACCTCGTGTAAACCTCTGGTTTTTCTTGTTTTCGGCGCAAATTAAGACGTGAGTGGGCGGGAACGCCCAGAACACTGCATTGCAGCGCGCTCGTAAATCTGAACTGGGGCAGATTATACGCGGCCTGTGCTATTTCAAAACAGAAGCACGGCGAATATAGCTCACTTTCTGCTGTGGGAGAGCACCGGGAGGAAAATAGGAGGCTCGCAGGAGGACTTTTTCTTGCCCGCTGGGCAATTATCCAGCGCTCACAAGCCGACCCTGCAGGTTTTCAGACCCTGTAGTCCCTGGGATCGCGATTCACACCAGCCGGGCCGGCCTGTGATCCAAAAACAAAACAACCTCACAAGGGAAGGTAAGCACCCAATGAATAACAAGCTCACAAGCGTATTTCGTTTATCTACGCTGGCCGCTGCTGTCAGTATGGGCATGACGCAAAGCCCACTATTGCTGGCGCAGGACGGGCTGGATATCGAAGAGGTCGTGGTAACCGGCTCTCGTCGCGCTCCACGAACAGCACTCGATTCTGCCGCGCCGGTAGATGTATTCAGTGCTAACGATTTTCAGGATCAGGGCACGTCAGATCTGAACAATCTGCTGCGTAATCTGGTGCCGTCGTACAATGTCGACACACAAGAAATCAACGATTCCAACAGTATCGTGCGTCCTTCCACTTTGCGTGGTCTGCCTGCTGATGACACGCTGGTTATGGTTAACGGCAAGCGCCGCCACCGCAGTGCAGCGATTCAGTTTGGCCAGCAGGGTACTCACTTCCCCGATATTTCCCAGATTCCACCGATTGCTCTACAGCAGGTGGAAGTGTTGCGCGATGGTGCAGCGGCTCAATACGGTTCAGATGCCATCGCTGGCGTCGTGAACTTTATTCTCAAGGAGAACAACTCGGGAATCTCGCTCGAAGCCAAATCCGGCCAATACACAGATGGTAACGACGGTGATCTGAACTACATCGCGGGCAACATCGGTATGCCGCTTGGCGATAACGGCTTCTTCAGCTTCAGCTTTGACAATCAGGGTCAGGACAAGACTGACCGTGCACGTCAGCGCGGTGACGCTCTGGCATTGATCGCAGCTGGCAACAACTTCGTTCGTCAGGATCCTTTCGTGATGGAACGCGGTCTGGCTGATACCGATATCATGAATACCTTCTTCAACGCAGGCATCGAGTTGTCCAGCGATCAGGAACTGTATTCTTTCGGTAGCTATTCAGAGAAAGAAACCGATCTGGGTTTCTTCTTCCGTAATCCGGAAAACCGCGGCGGTATTTTTACCACGACTGCACCAGCAGGCACCCCACTGGCAGGTCAGCGCATTCAGCTGTTCATCGACGAAACGCCAGACGGAACCGGTAACTGCCCGCAGATCCCTACTGGTGTAGATCCAGACACTAGTGTGACCAGCTCGATTGCAGCCTACGAATACGGCCTGTCAGATCCTGACTGTTTCACATTCCTTGAGCGTTTCCCCGGTGGCTACACACCAGACTTCGGAGCGTCGGTCACCGACTTCTCCAACGTCTCAGGTATTCGCGGTTCTATTGGTGAAACCAACTACGATGTGTCACTCGGTGGTGGCTTCTCGGAAATTACCTATCGTATTAGCAACACAACCAATGCGTCGATGGGTTCCGATTCTCCAACTAGCTTTAATCCGGGTATCTATACAACCATCGAAAACAATGTGAACGCCGACTTCTCCACACCTTTCGATGTGGCTGGCTGGTACTCACCGCTAAACGTTGCATACGGTGTTGAATGGCGTCGCGAGATTTTCAAGGTGACTTCCCAGGATGAAGCGTCATTCCTGATCGGGCCTTATTCAAATCAGGGCACGAACGTGGGTTCCGACGGCTTCCAGGGCTTTGGTCCTGCACAGCACGGCACCTGGGATCGCAAGAACTGGGCTTTCTACGTGGATCTCGAGGCAGACGTTACTGAACGCTTGCTGCTTGGTGCCGCTCTGCGCTATGAAGATTTCTACAATACCTTTGGTGATACAACAAACGGCAAGGTCACTGCACGCTATCGTCTGACTGACGCAGTGAATCTGCGTGCCACTTACGGTACCGGTTTCCGTGCACCATCACCTGGTCAGGCCAATATCTCCAATATCAGTACTGGTGTTGAAGATGGTGTGCCTCAGGCCGAAGGACAGATTCCACCAACCAACCCGATCGCACGTCTGTTTGGTGGTAAGGAACTGACTCCGGAAGAGTCTACCAACCTGAGTCTTGGTCTGACTGCTCGTCTGGGCGATCTGGACCTGTCGATTGACTACTATCGCATCGAACTCACCGACCGTATCCTCAATTCCGGTGACTTCCCTGTCACGCCAGAAGTGGCTGCACAGATTGAAGCATCCGGTATTCGCGGAGCGAGCAATATTGTTGAGTTCACTTACTACACCAACGACATGGATACCACCAACGAGGGTATCGAAGTGGTCGGTGCCTGGGATTACGACTGGGGCACGATGGGTACAACCCGCTTCCAGGGCAGTTGGGCCTGGAAAGACCAGCGTCTGGACTACTTTACGCCAGGCCTGCTGTCGCGCGGTACACAGCTCGACCTGACAGACGGCATCCCTGCCAATCGCGGTAACTTCCGTGCTTACCACATTCTCAATGACTGGCGCTTCACGCTGTCGGCCAACTACTACGATGAGTATCTGGTAGTGCCTTCCAGCGGCGATCCAACGCGTGATTACTACGCGGGCAGCGAGATCATCTGGAATGGAGAAGTCTCACGTACGTTTGCGGACAACTATGAGGTCGTTCTGGGTGTCGACAATATGTTCAACACCTACCCTGAAGAAGTTCGTCCACAAGACGTAACGAGTGGCACCAGCAATGTCTATTTGAGTAACGCTGCTTTCAGTGGCAACGGGGCATTCTGGTACCTCCGATTGAGAGCTGATTTCGAGTAGGGCTCTGCAATCGTTCGAAGAATGGGCCTTGTCTCTCCGGTCGGGCCCATTCTTCTTTTTAATTTCAAGAAGCGATCCGCCACTTCTCTGCTCAGGGAAGTGGCGGTTCACCAATAAACGTCGTCCCACAATCTGCTTTCTGGTGGAGGTATCTGGTGTCAAACGAAGTAAGTCGTCGCGAATTCCTGAATATGATCGCGGCATTTGGTGGAACTGGTGCGCTGATCCAGGCGGGCTCCGCTCTCGGACTAATGCCTGGTGCGAGTCATGCAGCTGAATTGACTCTGTCAGACCAGACCGGCAACGGTCGTTCTGCGGTCATTCTCGGTGCTGGTATTTCCGGACTCTGTGCCGCTTACGAGTTAATGAAGCGTGGTTACAGCGTCACCGTATTGGAAGCATCCCATCGCGCCGGCGGCAGGGTAATGACAGTTCGCTCTGGCGATCTGATCGACGAAATTGGCAATCGCCAATACTGTGAGTTTGACGACGAACCCCATCTCTATTTCAACGCTGGTGCTGCGCGTATCCCGAGTACCCACAGCAATGTCCTGCACTATTGCAAGGAACTGGATGTTGATCTGGAAATGTTTATCAACGAAAACAAGAACGCCTATTTTCAGGACGACAATCTCCTGGGGGGCAAGCCGATCCGTGCTGGTATGTTCAGTACCCACGTGCGCGGCTTCCTCGCTGAATTGTTTGCCAAGTCGTTCAATGAAACCGAATTGATGGAGTCTTTCAGCGAAAGCGAAATGGAGACTTTGATCAACGTGGTTCGCCAGTTCGGGGACCTCGACGATCAGAATCGTTATACAGGTTCAACTCGCGCGGGCTATGCCAAGGGTGGATTCCTGGAGCATGGCACTCCTCACGAGGTTATCGAATTCAAGAAACTGATGCATGAACGATTCATGCGTGAGTCGCTCACCGCAAACGAAGGTGAGACTGGTCCGATGTTGATGCAGCCGGTTGGCGGCATGGACATGATCATCAAGGGTTTCCTGCGGCCACTGGGAGACCGGGTTCAGTACAGAGCTCTGGTGCGCTCGGTGCAGGTGGGG
>JASBUV010000115.1 GCA_030147705.1 Gammaproteobacteria bacterium | reverse complement strand
GAAACGTCTCGCTTTCGAAGAACTGTTGGCGCATCGGCTGTGTATGCGCCGTTACCGAAATAACAGTGATCAGTTGATCGCGCCGCGCTTTGCTGCCAATACCAACCTGCAGAACCAGTTTCTTGAGCAGCTTGGCTTTACCCTGACCGGTGCTCAACGCAGGGCGGTCGATGAAATCGCTGCCGACCTCGACAGCGGCCACCCCATGCTCAGATTGCTCCAGGGTGATGTGGGGTCAGGAAAAACGGTTGTGGCAGGGATGGCCGCTTTGCAAGCCATCGCCGCTGGCTATCAGGTCGCAATAATGGCTCCGACTGAAATCCTTGCCGAGCAGCATCTCTATAATTTTCAACAATGGCTGCGGCCGCTCGGAATCGAACCGGGCTGGCTAAGCGGAAAGACCAAGAGTGCTGCCCGCAAAAACATCTTGCAGTCGCTAGAGAGCGGAGAGTGTCAGCTGTTAATCGGTACGCATGCGTTGTTTCAGGATGAGGTGCAGTATCACAAGCTGGGCCTCGTGATTATCGACGAACAACATCGTTTCGGGGTGCATCAGCGACTTGCTCTCCGCGACAAGGCGGCGAGCGACAGTAACCCTCATCAACTCGTGATGACGGCAACTCCCATTCCGCGCACGCTTGCCATGAGCGCCTATGCCGATCTCGACAACTCTATACTCGATGAGTTGCCTCCAGGACGTACCCCGGTGAACACTCTACTCATTTCCGCACAACGCCGCGACGAAGTCGTGCAGCGTATCGACTCAGCCTGCCGCGAAGGTCAACAAGCCTATTGGGTCTGTACACTGATCGAGGAATCCGAGGCCTTGCAGGCACAGGCCGCAGAGGCGACAGCCGAGCAACTCACCAAGCAGCTGCCTGGCATCGCAGTCGGTTTGATTCATGGGCGCATGAAACCTGCTGAGAAAGTCGACGTCATGGCTCGCTTCAAGGCAGGTGAGATCAAGCTGCTGGTGGCAACAACGGTGATAGAAGTTGGCGTGGATGTGCCCAATGCCAGCTTGATGGTCATTGAAAATCCGGAGCGGCTGGGCCTCGCACAACTGCATCAACTCCGTGGCCGCGTTGGCCGTGGCAGCAAGGCCAGTCATTGCCTGCTACTTTACCAGTCGCCGCTCTCTCTCACCGGCAAGAAGCGCCTGCAGGTAATGCGTGAATCAACCGATGGTTTTTACATCGCGGAGAAAGACCTCGAGATTCGCGGGCCAGGGCAGGTGCTGGGCACACAGCAGACCGGCCTGATGACGTTTCGCATTGCGGACATCACAAGAGATGCTGCGCTTTTGGACGATGTGAAAAACGTCTCGGACACCATACTCCAGCAGTATCCCGAGATCATCGATCCCCTGATCAGCCGCTGGTTGGGTGAACGCGTGCACTATGTCAATGTCTAGTCGTTGTTCAGGCGAACTCAGCTAATCACCCGGAGCAATAGACCGTGGATTCGGCCGTAAGTGGTGTCACTACAGCGCCAATTCTTTTATGCTAGCCAGCCCAATCAGACGATTCCTGCTAGCCGGCAACCAAATAGTTTCGCAATTCAATGACTTCCTCGCCATCGCTCTTGCAACAGATTTACGCAGTCTTACAGCGCCGCTTTCCGAACTTTGCGGCGAAACTGCCAGCCTTTATTCAGCTTACCCGTGCAGACAAGCCAATAGGGATTTTGCTCCTGCTCTGGCCGACGCTCACCGCACTGTGGATTGCCGCAGAGGGCTTTCCGGATATTGATCTGCTCATCATCTTTATCCTTGGAACCGCCATCATGCGCTCGGCTGGCTGCTGTGTGAATGATTTCGCGGATCGCAACATTGATGGAAAAGTAGGGCGTACCCAGGGGCGTCCTCTGGCGACAGGTCAGCTAACGCGTCAGGACGCACTCTTTTGCTTTGCGTTGCTTTCGCTCGCAGGATTCGGGCTGGTCTTACTTACCAACCAATTCACTATTTTATTATCTTTTGGCGCTCTTGCTGTCGCCTCACTCTATCCATTCATGAAGCGCTACACCAATTTGCCTCAGGTAGTGCTCGGCATCGCGTTTTCCTGGGGAATCCTGATGGCGTTCTCTGCCCAGACCAACACCTTGCCGCTCATCGCCTGGCTGCTGTTTGTGGCGAATATTATGTGGACGGTGGCCTACGATACCGAGTACGCAATGGTGGACAGAGAGTTCGACAAGGAGATCGGTGTCAAATCAACCGCCATCCTGTTCGGCGATATGGACAAACTGTTTATTGGCGTATTGCAGGCCATGTTCATCTTGGCGCTGTGGATGGCGGGGCGACAACTTCAGCTTGGAGTGTTTTTCGATCTCGGCTTGCTGGCCGCATGCGGCTTGCTCGCCTATCAACACGTGCTGATCAAGGACCGGTTGCCCGGCCCTTGTTTCAGCGCATTCCTGAATAATAACTGGGTAGGTGCCGCGATTTTCGCCGGCACGCTACTCAGCTATCTGTAACATTGCTCTTTTTTACAAAGACGCAACTCAGTTCGCGACTCGAAGGTGTACTCTCCTGTCATTGGCTTTCGAGCTTCTCGAATGATCAATGCGGAAATAGCCTACCAGAGAGTCCAGGCGATTCGCCTGATCACTCAGTGATTCGCTGGCAGCAGCGCTCTGTTCAACGAGCGCAGCATTCTGCTGGGTGGCATCATCCATCTGGGTGACAGCACTATTTATCTCATCAAGGCCTTTTGATTGCTGCTCACACGCGGCGCTGATCTCACTGACGATGTTGTTAACCTTGTCGACAGAGGAAATTATCTCGGCGAGCATCTGGCCGGATTTATTGACCAATTCACTGCCTTCATTCACCTTGAGCCTGCTGTCTTCAATCTGCAGCTTGATCTCGCGTGCTGATTCCGCGCTTCGACTCGCAAGTACCCGCACCTCTTCCGCAACCACTGCAAAGCCTTTGCCCTGTTCGCCGGCTCGTGCTGCTTCAACTGATGCGTTGAGCGCCAGAAGATTAGTCTGGAAAGCGATTTCATCGATCACGTTAACGAAGTTGGCGATCGTTTCACTGGAATGCAAGATTGCATCCATGGCGACTACAGCATTGCTTACGACAGTTCCTCCCCGATTGGCCACGTCGCTGGATTGCGCAGATAGTTGGCTGGCAATGATCGAATTATCCGAGGATTCGCGGACAGTTGAAGTCAACTCTTCCAGCGATGCTGATGTTTCTTCAAGGCTAGCCGCCTGCTCTTCTGTTCGGGAACTTAGATCAATACTCCCTTTCGAAATCTCCGAGGATCCGGTTTTTACTGCTGCCGCACTTTCCTGAATATCTCTGACGATCTCGGTTAGTTTATCAACTGTACTATTGATATCTGTTTTCAGTTTTTCAAAAGTCCCTTTATAGCTGGTGCTGATCGTTTTGGTCAGATCACCCTGAGCCATCGCCGACATCACTTCGCTGCTGTCAGTAACTATCTGATCGCTGGTACTCACCAGTTCATTAATAGACTCCGACAAGGCCGCATAGAAACCCTGTTTACCTTCCAGATCGATACGTTGTCGTAGATCTCCATCGACTGCAGCCGCGACGATATGATGAATATCCTTCTCGATAACTTCTTCGAGTTTGCGCTGCATGGAGGTAACGTTGTTGATCAAGTCTGCGAACCTGCCGGCATACTGACGATCTATCTTCACGTCCAACCTGCCCTCAGAAAGCGCTGATGTGACATCGCTGACATCGGCAATAATATTGTCGTTAACATCAACAAGTGCATTGATGTCCTGTGCAAGCTCCTCGAAACATCCTTGCTTCCCGGTCATGGCGATTCGCTTGCCAAGATCGCCTTGTCTGGCGGCACTGACGATTCGCTGCACATCAACCGTAATAATTTCGTGCAGTGTTGAACGCATACTTTCAACATCTTCCTGAACCTGAGCAAATCGCCCTTCAAATGCGTTCTCGGCTTGCGTCGTCAGATTGCCCTGCGCCATCGCACCAACTACCCTTGCGGTGTCGTTAAGAAATTTCTCGTTGACATCCAGCAATGAGTTCATCGATGTGACCAACTCCTTGTAAAACCCTTGTCCGTCTTCAAGTCGCAGACGATCATCGAGCTGACCCTTGCTCGCTTTGGAAACGATAGGTCGTATTCCGTCGTCGATCAGCAATTTCAATTTGGCCTGCATCGCGTGCATGGCTTTGGCCAGCTGTCCGATCTCATCTTTACGCGAGCTTTGGATATCTACATCAAGGCTTCCTTCAGCAATTTGCTGCAGAGATCTGGCAATCTTTATCACGGGATTCGCCAGCGAGCTTGCCAGGAAGTAAGCGAGCACAGCCACGATCAAGCTGACCCCTGCGCCCATCATCATGGCAGTTGTCCGTAAACTGTCGACGGCAGCCAGCGCCTCCGCCTCATCCAACTCTGCGATGATCGCCCAGTCCGTACCGTATATTGATAGCGG
>JASBUV010000188.1 GCA_030147705.1 Gammaproteobacteria bacterium | reverse complement strand
CTCTGGCGTCAATCCATAGCCGTATTCAAAGCGATTCGGGACGATGTAATCGACATGCCCAGCGCCCATTTGCCTAAGCGCGGCAATCGCGAGTGTACAGCTGGTTGCACCATCGGCATCGAAATCTGCGACAATCAGAATTCGTTTCTTGTCGTGTAATGCCGTCACCAACAAATCGACTGCAGCGCCGATTCCGAGCAGCTTCTCTGGCGGGATCAGGTGTGAGAAATCAAGGTGTAAATCAGTAGACGAACGGAGACTACGTTGGCTGTAAACCCGTCTCAACAGCGGATGAAGCGTCTCCGGAAAATCCAGATCTGCGATTACCGAACGACGATGAATCTCTACGGACATAGACCTCAGCGACGCGCGTGATCGGTGATAAACCCGGTTACCGCGGCGAGTTCATTTGCTACGACTGAGTAGCGCTCTTCCCGATCGAAAAGATCAGACAGATGCGCAGGCAATTCAGGTGCCGCCAATCCCGCTGCTGTGATTGCGTCGCTAAATTTGGCCGGGTGTGCTGTCGCCAGAGTGATGGCAGGCTCACCATGACCGTTCAGACAATCCCTCGCCGCCTTGAGTCCGACTGCAGTATGCGGATCCAGCAGCTCACCGGTTTCAGCATAGACTTCAGCGATAACCGCGCAGGTAGTGGCATCATCAACGCTCGCACTGTCGAACTCATCCCTGACACGTTGCCATTGTTGCTCACTGACGCTGCGTGACTGTGAATCCGCTCCTGACATGAACGCAGCCAGAGTCTCCGGGTTGCGATCGAACAGATCGAACAGGTAGCGCTCAAAATTGCTCGATACGAGAATGTCCATACTCGGGCTGTAGGTCTTGCTGAGATCTGTCGCAGAGTAGTCGTTATTACTGACAAAGCGATGCAGGATATCGTTGGTATTGGTGGCCACCACCAGTCGCTCGACCGGGAGCCCCATATGCTTGGCCAGATAGCCGGCATAGATGTCACCAAAATTACCCGTTGGCACTGAGAAAGACACTGCCTGGTCGGGACCACCGACGCGTAAAGCAGCGGAGAAATAGTAAACAATCTGCATCAGGATGCGTGCCCAGTTGATCGAGTTAACTGCAACCAGTTGTCTGCCTTCCGGGAGAAATTGTTGATCTGCAAACGCGGCTTTGACGATGCGCTGACAATCATCGAAATTGCCCTGCACAGCCAGATTGAAAACATTGACGCCTGGCACAGTGGTCATCTGCCGGCGCTGAACTTCGGAGACACGCTCATGCGGGTGGAGAATAAAAATATCTACCCGGTCTGAATGCCTGCAACCTTCCAGGGCCGCAGAACCCGTGTCGCCTGATGTCGCTCCCAGAATAACAACGCGCTGATCGTTCTCAGTCAGCACGTAATCCAGCAAACGCCCCAATACCTGCAAAGCGAAATCCTTGAAGGCCAGTGTCGGGCCATGGAACAGTTCGAGTATGTATTCCTTGTCTTTGAGCTTGGTCAGCGGGGCGACTTCGTCACTGTCGAAGTCCGCATAACTCTCTTCGATAATCTGGCGTAACTTGTCGGTCGGAATCTCGTCTCCGATAAACGGCGTGATAATTTTCATTGCCAGATCGGCATAATCCAGCTCTTTCCAGGAGCGGATTTCATCAAGACTGAAACGGGGAAGCTCTGCGGGGACAAACAGCCCACCATCAGGCGCTAGCCCGGTGAGCAAGACTTGTTTGAAGGTATGTTCCTGGCATCCGCCTCTGGTACTGATGTATTTCAAAATTAATCCTTTCTTTGTCTGCCTAGTTGCCGCCGCCGTGGAATGGCTCCACACGCATGCGGATTATCTCTCCGCAAACGGCAGCATGCTCTGAAATTTCTTCGAGCGCCTTGTTCAACTCACGCTCAATAGCACGTTGGGTAAGAATGACAATTGGCACCTCATCACTCTCGGATTCTTTCTGGATCACTGCCTCGATATTGATATTGTGAGTCTCAAGCACTGTTGCGATTCTCGCCATCACACCGACTTTGTCCTGCACAGGAATACGCAGATAGTATTCAGACTCCACGTCTTCGATATCCAGTACGCGGAGCTCAGTTTCCATCTGGGTGTAACCAAGGCTCGGGTAGACGGGCTTGCCAACTCCGGCAGCCTGCTGGCGTGCTAAATCTATGATATCCGCGACTACTGAAGATGCTGTCGCCATAGCACCTGCGCCAGGGCCGCTGTAAAGCGTCGAGCCTACTGCATCACCGTGCACCAGAATGGCATTGTCGACGCCGTTCACATTGGCAAGCAGTTGTGATTTTGCCAACAGAGTCGGGTGCACGCGCATCTCGACACCTTTCGGTGTGCGCCTTGCAATCCCGAGATGCTTGATGACATAACCCAGATCATTCGCATAGGAAATGTCTTCAGGAGTGACGTAACTGATGCCCTCGGTGTAAGTCTTGTCAAACTGCAGCGGAATCCCGAACGCGATTGACGCCAAGATCGTCAATTTGTGGGCGGCATCGATGCCTTCGACATCAAACGTCGGATCAGCTTCGGCGTAGCCCAGCTCCTGCGCTTCCTTGAGCACATCAGCGAACAAACGACCATACGCTGACATCTCGGTCAGGATGTAGTTTCCAGTGCCGTTGATAATGCCCGCCAACCAGTCGATGCGATTGGCGGCAAGTCCATCGCGCAAGGTCTTGATGATGGGAATTCCACCAGCAACGCTGCTCTCATAGGCCAGGCAAACGCCATGCTGTTCGGCCAGCGCAAACAGCTCATTGCCGCGCTCGGCGATCAGGGCCTTGTTTGCTGTTACGACATGCTTGCCATTGGCCAATGCCTGACGCACCACCTCGAAGGCAGGATCGAAACCGCCGATTGTCTCGACCAGCAAGTCGACATTCGGATCATTGGCGACGGCAAACGGGTCAGTGCCAGAAACAGGGACACCCGCAACCTGTTCGGGGCGGAGTGTGCGTGTTGCGACATTGGTGACGACTACGGGCTGGCCCACACGCTGCTCAATGAGCTGCTTGTTTCGAGTCAGGACTTCCAGGGTGCCACCGCCGACGGTGCCCAGACCCACGATACCTATATTAAATTGCTGCGCTGCTTGCTTGTTCAAACCGACGATCTTCCAGGATGAGAATGAGAGCGCGAATTATACTGGATTCACAGCAATTGCCCACTGTCCGGCAGATCGGCAGTGGGCAGTTCGCCGGACGGCGTGCGGTACGGGGATGGGGTTAATTGAGCTCTAGCATGGAGGCCAGCGTATCGGCATCCAGATAGCCGGGTATCAGCCTTCCATCGGGGAAGATAATTGCTGGTGTCCCGGTAATTCCCAACTCATTGCCCAGTTCGTAATGCTCCAGAATCGGAGACTCACACTCGCGAACCGGCAGATTCTGGCCATTCTTGGCCTGTGTAAGAGATTTATGCCGATCATCAGAACACCAGACCGATTGCATCTTGCCGATGGAAGCCGCCTGCTCTCCTCCGCGGGGATAGGCGAGGTAACGGATCTCGACACCTCTGGACATCAGGTTTTCGAGGTCGCGGTGCAGAGCGCGACAATAAGTGCAATCCACATCAGTGAACACACTGATAGTCGCTTTCACTTCGTCAGGAGAGAAAACAATCATCTCTTCAACAGGCACTGCGGCAATCTTGTCAAGATTTCTCACTTGTCGCGTGCTGGACGAAAGATTCAACAGGCCTTGCTGCGTGGTTTGATACATATCACCTGCAAAGAGGTAATCGCCGGACACATCGCTATACAGCAACTCACCGGTGTTGAGCTCCACTTCAAAAATATCAGGTAACGCAGTCGCCTTGATGTTAACGATTTGCAGCTGATTGCTCGAGGCGACCTCAAGCGATTGCACCAGTTTGGCACGCAAGGTATCCGGCGCCTCCTGAGCCAGGGCAACAACAGGGGCAACAAGGGTCAGCGCAACCAATAAAGCAAAACGGACAATCAGCATTTCTATTCTCCAATGGGGACAACGACACTCGGAGTAAGCGACGCGCATGTGCGAAGACGATTGAGTGTATTTCAGACCGGTATCGACACCATGTCTTTCAGCACCAGACCGCAGGAAGCCATGACTTCTTACATCGGACCTGATGTACTGACTAGTGTGCCATTTAATGACACCGGAAACAAAAATGAGAAGACAGCTCGCACTGTCTTCTCATTATTTGCTCTCGAAACTTGATGGTGCCGCCGCCCGCGATGGCCGGACTGGCAAACAAATCAGGCTTCAGATGTCTTCTTGTCAAGCTTCTCGCTGATTCGAGCAGCGCGACCAGTCAGCTCACGCAAGTAGTACAGCTTGGCCTGACGCACGTCACCACGACGCTTCAGTTGCACGCTGTCGACCTGTGGGCTATAAGCCTGGAAGGTACGCTCAACACCAACGCCATGTGAAATTTTACGCACAGTAAAAGAAGAATTCAGGCCGCGATTACGACGCCCGATTACGACACCTTCGAACGCCTGCAGACGTTCACGGTCGCCTTCCTTGATTTTCACCTGAACAACGACGGTATCGCCTGGACCGAAATCGGGCAGCTCTTTGTTCATCTGCGCAGTTTCGATCTGTTCAATGATCTTGTTCTTGCTCATCACACTCACTCCTGAATTTACCTGGCGGCGATTCATTCTGGTCGCCATCCGCGAGGTTGTATTCGTTTATAAACTCATCCAGCAGCTCACGCTGCTTCGTACTCAAATTCTTTCGGTTCAGCAGATCCGGTCGCTTCAACCAGGTGGCCCCGAGACTCTGCTGCTCTCGCCACTGCGCGATCGCTTTATGGTCGCCGCTTAGCAGCACCTCTGGCACTGTGGCTCCGGCGAAATCGCTCGGCCTCGTGTATTCAGGCCAATGCAGCAATCCACCGCTGAAACTGTCCTGCAACGCTGAGTCATCATCACCCAGTGCGCCGGGTTGCAAGCGAATCAATGCGTCGATCAACGCCATCGCTGCCAATTCTCCGCCGCTGAGAACAAAATCCCCCAACGACCATTCCTCGTCGATGACGCTATCAATAACGCGGGTATCTATTCCCTGATAGCGTCCACAGACCAGAATGAGATCAGAACCCTGTGCCATTTGCTCAATGGCAGCCTGATTCAATGGCTTCCCTTGTGGCGAAAGATAAATCGTTTTCGCCTGCTGACCTGTCCCGGCTCCGGACTCAGGCCCCGCTTTCTGCAACCGTGCTTTGGCGGCAGTAATTGCGGCCACCAGAGGCTCGGTCTTCATCAACATGCCCGGGCCACCGCCGTAGGGCTTGTCATCAACTGTGCGATGTTTGTCGGTCGTGAATTCCCGCGGATTCAAGCAGGACAGACTCACCAGCCCCTGTTTGATTGCGCGGCTGCTAATGCCGTAATCGGTCAACGCAGCGAACATCTCCGGAAACAGAGTGACAACCTCAAAGCGCATGCACTGACTCCGCGCCACTCTCTATTTTCCTATTTTCCCATTTTCCCATTCACAGCTCGGCTCCGGTTACCCTGATCGGTCACGAATCAGGCGAGGTAATCGACCTCCCAATCAACCGTCATTGTGCCTCGTTGCAAATCGACTGATTTCACCACTGACTCTGACAAATAGGGAATCAATCGTTCGCGATCATCCACACTGTCAGCATCCGGTTTAACAACCAGTACATCGTTGGCACCTGTTTCCAGCAAGCGCACGATTTTGCCGTAGCGTTGCTGCTGCAAGTTGAACACTGTCAGCCCCTGCAGTTCATGCCAGTAATACTCCCCTCTCTCCAGCGCGGGCAACGTATCGCTGCGCACGTACAGGTCGAGACCTGTGAGGGATCGGGCGCTCTCCGGGTCGTCGAACCCTTCGAACTTGCCGAGCAACTTGCCAGCTTGCTGACGATACTCGGTCAGCAGGAGGGACCTCTCATCTCTCTCCTGCCGGACTAAAAATTCCTGGTATTCCAGTAAGTTGTCTTGCGGACTGGTAAAAGAATTCAGTCTTAACCAGCCCTTCAGGCCATGGACTTTACCAATCCTGGCGAGGACAACCTTCTTGCCTTGCTCTTTATTACTGGATGCCGCATCAGCACACATAGCGCAGCCTTATCGGCAAGAGCAAAGCCGAAATCAGGCCTCAGTACTGGGCTGGGCAGCTGACTCTTTAGCCAGGCTGGAGACACGAGGGCTCAATTGCGCACCTTGTGACTGCCAATAGGCCATGCGCTCAGTATCCAGACGCAGACGTTCTTCCTGACCACGCGCCATCGGATTGAAAAAACCAATGCGCTCAATGAACCGGCCATCGCGAGCACGGCGGCTGTCGCTAACAGTGATGTGGTAGAAGGGTTTCTTCTTGGCCCCACCACGAGACAGGCGAATAGTGACCATACAAAATTCCTGTAGTAAAAAATTCTTTGAAATACACGGACTTACGGGCGTTTAAAAGTCGCACCCATGGGGCCCGGGTAAAAAGGCGGGTATTCTATGTCAATTGCCCCGGAGATGGAAGCGCCGGGACGCGTAAATCAGCGAAATACTGGCGGTTTTTTCGCCCGTCAGCGACGGGAAAATCCATCAAAAACGTGGGAAGCCACCGCCGCCAGCGCCGGGAAACCCACCTGGACCACCCGGGCCCTGCATTCCTCCCATACCGCGCATCATATTGGCAAGCTTGCCACCCTTCATCTTCTTCATCATTTTCTGCATCTGTTTATGCTGCTTGAGAAGACGGTTCAAATCCTGAATCTGGGTCCCGGAGCCCTGGGTGATGCGGCGCTTGCGTGAACCATTGAGCAGATCGGGATTCAGTCGCTCGCGCATGGTCATCGAATTGATAATGGCTTCCATGCGGCGGAACTGGGAATCATCAACCATTTTTGCAGCACCGGGCGGTAAGGCGCCCATGCCCGGCAATTTGTCCATGATGCTGGCGACTCCGCCCATATTTTGCATCTGCTTGAGCTGCTCCTTGAAGTCCTCAAGGTCAAAGCCTTTGCCCTTTTTGAGCTTGCGCGCGAGCTTTTCGGCCTGTTGCTTGTCGACCTTCTTCTCTGCCTCTTCGATGAGCGACAGAACATCGCCCATGCCCAGGATTCGCGAAGCGATGCGATCCGGATAAAACGGCTCCAGGGCGTCCGATTTCTCGCCCATGCCGATAAATTTGATGGGCTTGCCGGTAATATGGCGCACCGAGAGTGCTGCACCACCGCGGGCATCACCATCCGCTTTGGTGAGCACCACACCGGTAAGTGGCAAGGCATCGTTGAATGCTTTGGCGGTATTCGCTGCGTCCTGCCCGGTCATGGCGTCCACAACGAACAGTGTTTCAACGGGATTCAGTGACGCGTGCAACGCCTTGATCTCTGCCATCATTTCTTCATCGATGGCGAGACGACCTGCGGTATCCACAAGCAGCACATCTATGAACTGGCGCTTCGCCTCTGCCACAGCTGCAGCGGCAATTTCCACAGGCTTTTGCTCGATCGTGCTGGCGAAGAATTCAACCTGAATGTCCTGGGCGAGGGTCTGCAACTGCTGGATAGCCGCAGGGCGGTAAACGTCCGCACTCACGACCATGACTTTCTTCTTGGCGGAATTTTTCAGCCAGTTCGCCAGCTTGCCTACTGTGGTAGTCTTACCAGCCCCCTGCAGACCGGCCATCAAGATAACAGCGGGAGGTGCTGCTTTCAGATCGAGCTCGGCATTGGCCTTGCCCATGATAGCTTCGAGCTCGGCTTGCACGATCTTGATGAAAGCCTGGCCTGGAGTGAGACTCTTGCTTACTTCCTGACCGACAGCTCGCAGGCTTACCCGGTCGATAAAGTCCTTGACCACTGGCAATGCAACGTCTGCTTCAAGTAACGCGCGGCGAACTTCCCGCAGGGCATCCTGAATATTGCTCTCGGTAAGCGTTGCCTTACCTGTCAGTTTGCGGAAGGTACCTGAGAGTCTCTCTGTTAAATTATCAAACACGTGACTGGCCTGTAGTGCATGGAATGCTGCTGAATTAATGCGAAGGGCGGATTATAGCGGTTCACACGGCCGTTAAAAAAGGACTTCAACCACTATGGGACTTATGCGACACTTTTACGCTCACTTATTCCATCGAACAGATCCATGCAAGTTACCGTAATCTCTGGATTATTCGCCGTGCTCTGCTATTTGGCTGGCGCAATTTTTCAGGGCGTCCGTTTTACCGGCAACAAAGACACTCGCCAACTCGTTTTTCTGTTTGGCGGGCTGGCTGTTATTGCGCACTCCATTAGCGCATTTGGCGTTATTCGCAGTGCCAATGGTTATCAGTTTGGCGTAATCGAGATCAGCACCTTGATCGCGGCATCTGTATCTCTGCTGGTATTGATCAGTAGCTTGCGCAAACCGCTGGAGAACCTGTTTCTGGGGCTGTTCCCGCTTGCGATTATTACTATCGTTGCGTCACTGACATTACAGAGTGAGTATCCGGCAACAGAGCTCGGAGCCGGTCTCGCGAGTCATGTCATTCTCTCCATTCTTGCCTATAGCGCGATGACTATCGCCGCTCTACAGGCTGCGTTCCTCGCCTATCAGAACAATCAATTGAAACACGGTCATGCCGGCGGCTTTCTCCGCAAGTTCCCACCACTGCAGGATATGGAAGTTTTTCTGTTCGAATTGCTGTGGATTGGTCAGGTCCTGCTCAGCATTGGCATCATCGCCGGCTTGTTCTTCGTTGAGGATATCTGGCAGCGGCACGGTGTCATACACAAGACGTTTTTCTCGATACTCGCATGGGTGGTATTTGCCGTGCTGCTATGGGGCCGGCACCAACTGGGTTGGCGTGGAACCACAGCAATCCGTGGCACCCTCATCGGTTTTGTGCTCTTGATTATTGGTTTCTACGGATCCAAATTTGTTGTGCAGTACATCATTGCCTGATGAGATCCCGCAAGTTCAAGAACCCTAATCCCTGATCTGGATCAACTGCATGGAATCGGAAGGCCCTTCTTTACTCACTCTAGTCTTGTCCTTCACTGGTTTGATTATCGCTTCGGCATACTTTTCCAGTTCAGAGACAGGCATGATGAGCCTGAACCGTTATCGCCTGAAGCACCTCAAACGCGAGCAGCATGCAGGGGCTACACGCGCCAGCAGACTTCTCGAGAAACCCGACAAGCTCATTGGCGTCATTCTGATCGGCAACAACTTTGTCAATTTCCTGGCCGCTTCGATAGCCAGCTCCATTGCTATCCAATTGTTGGGCGACCCGGCACCTTTGGCAACTGCTATCGTGTTGACTCTGGTCGTTCTTATTTTTGCAGAAGTGACACCAAAAACAGTCGCTGCGCTATATCCCGAGCGTATCGCCTATCCCTCCAGCTTGCTGCTCATTTTGCTACTGAAGGTACTCTACCCGGTGGTCTGGATGGTCAACTTTGTGTCCAATGGCCTGGTGCGCCTTCTCGGATTCACGCTGCACGATAGCGACAGTCAGCAACATCTCTCACCGGAAGAATTGCGAACCGTTGTCTATGAATCAGGGGAACGCATGCCGCGCCGACGCCATGGCATGCTGCTCAACATCCTCGACCTTGAGAAAGCAACTGTTAATGACATCCTCGTGCCGAGACACGAGATATTGGGCATCGATGTTGACGACGATCTGTCCGAGATTCTGGAACAGATTGCGGGCAGTCAACATACCCGTATGCCGGTTTACCGGGGCGATATCGACAACATAGTAGGCATACTGCATCTGCGCAGTATTGGCAGGCTGCTCAAGGTCGAAAACCTCAATAAAGCCATGATCGTGCAAGAGTCCAGTGAACCCTACTTCATTCCGGAAAGCACTCCGCTGCATACCCAGTTATTCAAGTTTCAGAAGAAAAAACTGCGCATGGCGGTGGTGGTCGACGAGTATGGCGCTGTCAAAGGGATTGTCACCCTCGAAGATATTCTCGAAGAAATCGTCGGAGACTTCACGACCGATCTGGCGGACAGCAGCAAGGACATTCATGCGCAGATCGATGGCAGCTACCTGATCGACGGAGCGACCAGCATCAGAGAGATCAATAGAACCCTTGGCTGGGAACTTGACAGCGGAGGCGCCAAGACGATCAACGGTCTACTTATGGAAATTTTGCAGACCATACCGGAATCATCAGTTGGAGTGCAGCTCAACGGCTACTACGCCGAGATCGTACAAACCAAAGACAATGTGATACGCACTGTTCGGATGCGTGCCATACCGCAGGCCATTGAAGTCATGATCGACGGCTAGTCGGCATTCCGCCTCGAGCCACTCCCGGGTCTACGCAGGCCTTCCCAGTAGAGTCACTTCCTGCACCCACTCCTGAGACTTTTGCTGCGTGTGGAATTGCCTGTGCCGGAGAGTAATACCGTCTGATTCTGCATACAGCGCTACACTTGCTACATAAGGCGCGCTGTTGGATTCTGGTTGAACCTGGAAAGTCCAGAAGCGCCAGCGATCAGCAGCCAATCCACCAGCACTCGATTGCGTGTCGTGCTGTGTAAAAGAAATTTGTGAATCCGCATCGAGCCCCATCGTGAAATGCTGGAGCGATTCAGTTAAACCGCTTCCTTTAGCCTTCACATAAGCCTCTTTCTGCGTCCAAATCTGATAGAAGCGCTGCAACTTTTCTTTCCCCGAACAACCTTCAAGGTCAGTCACTTCCTGGTTCGAAAAATGTCGGGCTGCAAGCTTCCGAATCCGCCTTGGTCGGGCGGCAAATTCAACATCAACACCAATTGTGTGACCGGCACAGACCCCCAGAACAAACAGATCATTTGAATGGGTGAGATTGAATGACAACGGGGGATTACCCTGCTGCATAGAATCCGGAGACAGCATGGGCTTGCCATGTTCACTCTCTACAAATTCCCACGCGAGCGGATCGACCGGATGATAACGACTCAGCACTTGCCTGATAAAAATCTTGCCCAGCAGAAACTGTTCTCGCTTGGCATCAATCTGCAATCGCTGGTAACGTTTTTTTTCAGATACACTCAAAACGTCAAGATAGGCTTGTTGCTCACTAGGAGTGAGCGCAGTGTAGGACTGACGATCCAGATACCAGATATCCAGTTGATCTTTATGCAACGCTAACATGCGATACCTTCTCCGGAATCCCAGACGCAGACCAGCGTTTTACGCGCAATGCGCTCTTCGTCCGGATAGGCGAACGCATTGTTGACGTATCTCGTTGCATCGAGTGTGACTGCACGGTTCACATGACTATGCCCGTACACATGCACATCCGGGACCAGCTGCGCCACTTGAGCGCCCAGCTTGACCGAACCAAGCACAGGGTAAACACGGCGTTTGTGTGGAGGAATGCGTTCCGGCATCACATCCAGTCTGGGCAAAAAGTGGGAGAAACTGATGGTAGCGTCTATGCTCGATGACGAGCGAACACTCTCATCCGGTAGTTGATTGAGGGACAGGAAATAGTCGGTAATGGCCTGCTCGTCTTGCAGCGTCTCGGGCCATTGGCATGCACGAAAATCTCGCCATGCCCGCCTTAGATAGCGATCAGGTTCCGCGAAACTGAAGTCATACCAGCCCAGAAGCGGCACGATCAACAGGTTCTCCACTGTGCTTATCCGGGTTCTGACATCCAGCTCAGCACAGAGTGACTGAATGTCTGCAAATTTTTGCAGCGAACAGCTATAGCCTGCTTTGCGCACCCAGAGATCGTGGTTACCGGGCACAAAATACACCCCTTTAAAGCAGGCTCTCAGTTGCGTCAGCACGGTGCGGAGCAAGCCCATGTCATCGGTCACATCGCCCGCAAGCAACAGAACATCGTCCTGATAATCAGAATCAGAGAGCGCCATGATCCACGCAAGATTCTCAGCGTAGTCCACGTGAATATCTGAGAGCGCAAAGACGCGCATGTTCTTCATCCTGACTATAATTGACTAACAGGGAGATAGTGCTAAAGACTGGTCATGCCTGCAACACACAGTCTGTTCCCGGCTTCCACATCCTTTATACTCTGTCGATGCCATCAACGACCACAAATCGGGATCTCGCCCTATTGAAGCTGGTAGAAGAGATCAGTGCCTGCCGACTATGTCAGGGGAAAATTCCCGAACCGCGCCCAGTGCTTCGCGTTTCCCGGAAAGCAAGAATTCTGATTATAGGACAAGCCCCGGGAACCAGGGTACATGCTAGCGGAATCCCGTGGAATGATGCCAGCGGCAACAGACTTCGCAGTTGGCTGGAAGTTGAACCGGAAACGTTTTATGACGCTTCCCTATTCGCCATTATGCCAATGGGATTCTGTTATCCTGGCAAGGGCAAATCGGGAGACTTGCCCCCTCGCTCTGAGTGTGCGCCAGCATGGCATAGCAAGCTGCTCAGCATGATGCCAAACATTCAGTGCACATTACTTATCGGGAGCTATGCGCAACAGTACTATCTGGAGCACAAGTTTCAAACTCTCACTGAGTGCGTGCAGAATTGGCAGCGGTTCGCCCCTGACCGATTCGTGCTCCCGCATCCTTCGCCACGCAATCAACTCTGGCTAAGGCGTAATCCCTGGTTCGAGAATGAAGTGGTGCCGGCACTGCGAGATCATGTGGGCGAGCTACTGAAATACTAGACCGCATTACTCCGCGGCACCGGCTTGGGCCCATGGGCATGCTCGATTATGAATTCTCCCAGCAGACGATAATCCTCACGCCGCGGATCTGATTTGCGCCAGGCCATACCGATCTCCCGCGAAACATTTTCGTTATTGAAATGCTTGAGCATCAGATCTGTTTCACCCAACACATCCGCTTCAATGGACATTGCAGGAAGCAGCGTTACCCCGAGACCGTTAGCGACCATTTGCACCAGGGTGTGCAGACTCGTCCCTTGATACACAAGATCTGTATCAGCTGATTCCAGCTTGCAAGCCTCTAACGCGTGATCCCTGAGGCAGTGCCCCTCCTCAAGTAACAATAACTTCTCGCCTTTCAGCTGCTGCTGTTTGACTACTCGGGATTTTTCCAACTGGTGCCCGGGTGGCAGGCAGAGCAGAAACTCATCCTTGAACAACGATAAGGTATTCATCTCTGGCAACGCATAAGGGAAAGCGAGAATGATCAGGTCGAGATCACCTTGCTGCAATTGCTGGACAAGTTGAGCGCTCAAGTCTTCCTTGAGAAACAGCTTTAGCTTTTGGTAGCGCTTGCGCAAATCTTTAAGAAGATGCGGCAACAGGAAAGGCGCGATAGTAGGAATGACACCCAGACGAATCTCGCCGGACAGCAATTCATCATGAGACTTTGCCAAGCTCACAAAATCTTCGACATCGCCAAGAATAATACGCGCCTGATGTAACAGTTTCTCACCCAATGGCGTAATGAGGACATTCTTTTTGCTGCGCTCGAAAATCACCACACCCAATTGCGATTCCAGCTCCTGGACTGCCGCACTGAGTGTCGACTGGGTAACATGACAAGCTTCTGCCGCCTTGCTGAAGTGCTTGTGTTCAGCAACTGCACAGAGGTATTTAAGTTGTTTAAGCGAGGGAATCATGCACGAAATGGTAATCGAAAAAAACGATTAATACATCAAAAAAACCTATTTGATTTGATTAGAGACACGCCGTAAAGTACGTGAACTGATGCGCAAGTTCCCCAGCCTGATTGGGAGCCAGCGCGCCCTGCTTTTCATGCACTCTCGACAGGAGAAAAACAATGTCGCTGAAAGGATCCAAGACCGAAGAAAACCTGAAAGCCGCGTTCGCGGGCGAGTCCCAGGCCAATCGCCGCTATCTCTACTTCGCCCAGAAAGCCGATGTGGAAGGTTACAACGATGTGTCAGCATTGTTTCGCTCAACCGCTGAAGGCGAAACAGGTCACGCCCACGGCCATCTGGAGTATCTGGAAGAAGTTGGCGACCCAGCCACCGGCATGCCAATTGGCAGCACCTCTGACAATCTGAAATCAGCAGTTGCGGGTGAAACCCACGAGTACACTGACATGTATCCTGGCATGGCGAAAGATGCTCGCGACGAAGGCTTCGACGAAATTGCCGACTGGATGGAGACGCTTGCCAAAGCCGAACGTTCTCACGCCAATCGCTTCCAGAAAGCTCTGGATTCGCTGGACGACTAGTACTGGCACTCATATCCCTGAGACTCACTGCCGTCGCCAGTCGGCGGCAGCGACTCATGGCACGTCTACTCACCACACTTTTGTGCTGACGCTTCTCTCTGGAGACAGAAAATGGCTGACCAAGGTAGAGAGGGTGGCCTGGATGCTCCTACCCGACACCCGCTAAATCAGAATGACCCTGAATTTTGGGATGAACAATCCCTCAACAAGGAACTCGAGCGTGTCTACGACATTTGTCACGGTTGTCGGCGCTGCGTCAGTCTGTGCAACGCCTTTCCCACACTGTTCGATCTGGTTGATGAAAGCGAAACAATGGAAGTGGATGGGGTTGCTGTGGAGGATTACGGCAAGGTAGTGGATCAATGCTATCTCTGCGACCTTTGCTATCTGACCAAATGCCCTTACGTGCCACCGCACGAGTGGAATGTCGACTTTCCACACCTGATGCTGCGCGCCAAGGCCGTAAAATTCCAGAAAGGCGATGTGAAGTTTCGCGACAGATTGATCACGAGCACTGATCTGGTCGGCAAGACAGCCAGCCTTCCTGTCATCAATAGCCTGGTGAATGCGGGCAACAAATCCAGCGGTGTACGCAAACTGCTGGCCAGTTCACTGGGAATTCACGAAGCGGCAAAATTGCCTGGATACAACAGCGCTACAGCCCGCAAGAACAATGCAGTTCTCAGCTACGATCCTTCGATAGATTCGACGCGCGATTCTCAAAGCAATGGCAAGGTAATGCTGTTTACTACCTGTTATTGCAATTACAACGAGCCCGACATCTCGGAGAGCGTCATCAAAGTGCTACAGCACAATGATATCGACGTCCGCATTCCATATCGCGAGCATTGCTGCGGCATGCCCAAGCTGGAGCTAGGCGATCTCGATAAGGTTGAACGCCTGAAGAATGAGAACATACCAGTCCTCTACGAAGCCGTTGAAGAAGGGTTCAGCCTGATGGCCGCAGTACCGTCTTGTGTACTGATGTTCAAACAGGAATTGCCGCTGATGTATCCGGAAGACAAACAAGTGCAAGCCGTGGCAAAAGCATTCCATGACCCGTTTGAGTATCTGTACAAATTGCACAAAGAGAACAACCTCAAACTCGACTTCAAGACAGAGCTGGGCTCGGTCAGTTACCACGTTGCCTGCCATCAACGCGTCCAGAATATAGGCCCAAAGACTCGCCAGATACTGGAACTAATCCCTGAGACGACCGTGCAGAGCATCGAACGTTGCTCGGGCCATGATGGGACTTATGGCGTCAAAAAAGAAACACTGCAGTACGCGAACAAAATCGTTCGTCCAGTGGTTCGTCAAGTGCAACAACAGCAAGCAGACTACTATGGCAGCGATTGTCCGATCGCCGGCAGACACATCGAGAACAATCTCGATGGCGACAAACAAACAGTCCATCCAATCGATATGCTCCGTCTGGCGTACGGACTTTAAAGCAGCAACCGAAAACCTGAGAGGTTTGTCTAAATGAAGAAAATTGCACTAAGCGACTTACTGTCCATTGAGGCCTATGAGGCCCAACGACCAGCAATTCGCAAGGCAATCATGGAGCACAAGAAAACTCGGCGTGTGCCACTTGGCCCCAATGCAATGTTACATTTCGAAGATTACATGGTAATGCGTTACCAGGTGCTCGAATTGATCCGGGCTGAGAAAATAGATTCCGAAGCAGAATTACTGGAAGAACTGGAAGCCTATAACCCGCTCATCCCGGACGGCAAAAATCTGAAAGTCACCTTCATGCTGGAATATCCAGACCCCAAGGAAAGACAAGAGAAGTTGAAGCAGCTGGTGGGTATCGAGGAATTGATCTCAATCAGGATCGGAGAGTCAGATCCCGTCTACCCCATTGCCAATGAAGATCTGCCACGCTCCACTGAAGAGAAGACATCGTCAGTACACTTTTTGCGTTTTGAATTTGAAGACGATGTTATCGCCGCGGCAAGGGCCGGCGCCCCCTGGGTAATTCGTAGCGAACATCTGAATTATCAATACAGCAGCGCCCCCCTGAGCGATGAAATTCGCGAGTCGTTATTGCGTGATTTCGCCTGATCTCGACCAACAGGCTACTCATCCAGTTGTTCGCTTTGGAGGTCGTTTCTGCCCGCACTCTCGACAAGTAGTGTGATAGGCTCTGCAAGCCGACGTCGCCCGGATTCCGAAACTTCTCGCGACATCCCTGGAGGAATAAGAATGACAATAAACTCTCAGCGTTTTACCCGACTCCTGCTCGCCCCAATGCTGGCCGTACTGTTTGCTGGCTGCCAACAAACCGGCAGCTTGCCCGCAAACGCAGCCAGCGAGAGCGATCTGAGTTCGATCAGCATGATTCACCCGAGCAATTTCGGACTGGACCGCGCTGAAATTGATGCCATCAAAGCGCAAATGCAGGCGGCGGTGGACGGGGAGTTTCTTCCCGGAGCTTTATTGCTCGTCGGCAATCGCGATGGCATCGGCATGCTGGAAACTGTCGGCTATCAGGCACCCGGCAGCAGAAAACCCGTCAACAAGGACACGATTTTCCGCATTTACTCCATGACCAAGCCGATTGTCAGCGTGGCCGCAATGTCATTGATTGAAGATGGCTTGATGGCGCTCGACGATCCTGTTGAGAAGTACCTGCCCGAATTCGCCAATCTGCAGGTGGTTGATCAGGAAACCGGGCAAATCAGGAGCGCACGCAATACGATGACGGTCGAGCATCTGCTGACGCACGAATCCGGATTGATCCAGGCTATCTTCAGTCCGGATACTGAGTTGGGGCAACGCTATGCCAGCGAACTCACCGGCGATTTCACTGCGCGCGAATTCGCTGCACGAATTGGTCGCATGCCTGTCTTTTTTGAGCCCGGCACCGCCTGGCACTATGGCCATTCGACAGATGTGCTTGGCGCTGTACTCGAAGTCGCAGCCGGACAGACTCTGGATCGAGTGTTGCAAGATCGCATCTTCAACCCTCTCGGCATGGACGAAACCTCATTCTGGGTACCAAAGCAAAAAGCCTTTCGCGTTGCTGAGCCTTTCCATGGCGAGATGACGGACAACACCGTTCCGCGCAATATGCTTTCCGGTGGAGGCGGTTTGAATTCCACGACCGAGGACTACGTACGCTTTGCACAGATGTTGCTGAATGGTGGCGAATACCGAGGCCAACGCATCATTTCCGAGGCGACGCTGGACCTGATGCGCGAAAAACGCATCGGAGATGACGTATCACGGCAGTATTTCTTCTATGGCGATGTGGGTGACTGGGGGCTGGGCTTTCATTTGCAACCCACGACCGACGACCCTGACGGCCCACACAACTATGGTTGGCGTGGCATTGGTGGCACACTCTTCCTGGTGGATGAAGAGAATGACTTCTTTCTGATCTATATGGAACAAAAACGCGGCGGCCCAAGATCACCATTTGGCAATACCATGGCCCAGCGCGTGGTCTACGAAGCAATGCGCTCACAATAAGATCACACTCACCGCACACAAAAAAGGAAGGCATCGCCTTCCATTTTTGTGTTTTTCCAATGCGATAAATACCGGCACTTGGTTAGCGCATTGACCAGAGTAATACGAAGCTCACCCCAACAGATCGTATTTGCGCAGATATCCTCTTAACTGGTGATAGGACAGGTTCAGAAACTCTGCAGCCTTCTTCTGATTGAACTGACAGTGTTCCATCGCCTGCTTGAGCAGATTGATTTCGAATTCCTGAATCTCGTTTTTGAAATCGAATGATTCCAGTTTCGCCAGCTCTGGCAAATTCTCTGTGCTTGCCGCCTTGCTCGCTGCTTTGGCTTCACGAAGCTTGCGAGCAATCGGACGATAAGGCGACTCAAAGGGATTGAACACGAGCTCTGAGACAGGATTGTCGCCGTGCTGATACACCGCACGTTCAATCACGTTCTTGAGCTCGCGAATATTTCCTGGCCATTGATAACGCAACAGTTCCTCGCTGACTTCGTCAGTAAACCCGGCAAAAAATTCACCGCCGATTTCTCGCGTCATCAGCATTGCGAAATAGTCAGCGAGAACCAGAATATCTTCAGTACGCTCGCGTAACGGTGGCAGTGTAATGACGTCAAATGCCAGGCGGTCCAGCAAGTCTTCCCGAAAGCGATTATCTTCAGCGAGCTGCGGCAGGTCTTCATTGGTGGCGGCGATAATTCGCACATCGACTGCCAGCGTTTCGTTGCCGCCCAGACGTTCAAACTCACCATACTCAATCACGCGCAGAATTTTCTCCTGCACCGTCATGTCGGTATTCGCCAATTCGTCGAGAAACAATGTGCCACCATCAGCTCTTTCGAAATAACCCTTGCGCTGCTTGGTAGCCCCCGTATAAGCCCCTGCCTCATGGCCGAATAACTGCGCTTCGAGCAGAGTTTCAGACATTGCGGCACAGTTGATTTTGAGGAAGTTCTGCTCCCAGCGCTGAGAGAGATAATGCAGGCGTGCTGCCACCAATTCCTTACCTGTACCTCGCTCACCAACAATCAATACCGGTTTGTTGAGCGGTGCGACTGCGGAAATGTGCTCCTGCATTTCCAGAAAGGAGGCGGACTCCCCCAACATTCGCGGTGCCCGCGGGCGATTTTCCATTCTGTCCATGTGCTGACTCACCAGGTTGTCTTCCAAAAACCCGGCAATTCCAACGACATTGCGGGTAATACTGGTAGTGAAAATTACCACTAGTTACGTTTTTTGGCTACGACGACACCTCGCTATTGACCGAGCTTGAAAATTTACTCTTTATTAACAACAGCTTACCTTCAGATAACAATCTTGGCACGGTCCCTGCTCTATTGGTA
>JASBUV010000071.1 GCA_030147705.1 Gammaproteobacteria bacterium | reverse complement strand
GGGCAGCTTCCAGCAGACGGGTCTGGGTATCATCCAGTGTCCGAAACTGCGTGAGCGGGATGCCGCGCAGCGCTGAATCGATATGCGCTCCCTCGCGTGTAACCTCAGAATACAACTCATCAATAAAATCGTTGCTGGGCTTGCTCAGAATTCGGTAATAGAGCGGATTGAGAATTCTGTCCTGAATAAAGAACCAGTATTTGTTGGTTTTCCTGTCGCTGATGTTGCTGGCGATCTGTAAGCCTGTTGCCGTCTGAATATCCCCGACAGTCAGCAGTACGCGGCCACTGCGGTCCACGACCTGAATACGCGAGTTATTGTGCCCCATACCAGCGACGATGCGATCGATTTCAGGAGTCGGCAGACGCAGCGACCCAAGGCGTTCCGCATCGGCAACCTGAGACGTGGCCACGACGCTGTTAACAAAACGGGTGCGGGGATCATCCACATCGAAGATGGCGAAGCCGAGCCGGCCACCGAGCATATCCATCGGGATCTGCAATTCCACTTCGTATCCGCCGTCGTTCTCGTACCACTGCCCACTGATGCGATCTTCGTGAACCGGTGTGCTGTAGTCCTCGTTCACTTTGAATGGATAAAGAAACTCCGGCTCGTGAGGTGCAATCACATAACGCTGGATGCTGTTACCTTCCGGCGATTGCATGGATATTTGCAGAAAATCACTGCGGTGCACGCTGAGTGCATCACGGCTGCGATACACGATTTTGTCGTCACGCACTTTGAAATACGCATAGAGCGAGCCGTTATATTCCCCGACCATGTTGCGAAAGCTCAGCGTGCCTTCCTTGTCATACATGCGCGAGGGATTGAGTGGCGTACTCAGATAGTCACGCCCATCATAGTTGACTTCATATTGCTGATACTCACCCCAGTCCTGCAGAGAGCCATCATCAAGTGAGAGAGGTGAGAAGATCGGGTAGACGTACAAGTCTTCGGCGCGTCGAGCCGGGCTATAGCTGCCTTCGTTGAATAGCTCGGGCCGTTCGTTGAGCGCCGTGGCAAGTGCTTGTGCAGTACCGAGCACTGTTTGCTCCTGACCACGACGCAGGTATTCCTCCATCTCCAGAATATACTGGTAACCGAGCCAGGGTATTACCAGCAAGAAGCTGGAGAGAAACACCAGCTTGAAGCGAATTCCAAATGGATTTTTGAATGTCAGGTTCATGATCGGTCAGCGGGCCTGGCCCGACCCAGTTTTACCTCATTCAGTTGACAGTGACAGCTTCAACATTCCAGCGGTAGCCCATGCCATAGACTGTCTCAATACAATCGAACGACTCATCGTTCTGCATGAACTTCTTGCGAATGCGTTTGATGTGCGAAGTAATGGTGCTGCCGTCGACAAATATTTTCGATTCCTGCATGAGCACCTGTCTGCTCTTGACGTGCCCGGGATACTTGGCGAGTGCGTGTACCATCCAGAATTCCGTAACGGTAAGCGCAACGGGTTGACCATCCCATTGCACGGTAAGTCTACCGATATCGAGTGACAGCTTGCCGCGTTGCAAAAGATTTTCCGGCGACGGCGGCTGGTCGATGACATCGAGGCGGCGGAACAGTGCCGCGATGCGGGCAGTGAGATGGGGCAAGCTGATGTCTTTGGTGAGATAGTCATCGGCGCCCATACGCAGACCGCTGACAGTATCGAAATCATTGTCGCGCGCAGTCAGGAAGATAATCGGCAGGGTATCGGACAGCGACCGTAGTGCCTGACACAGCGTGAAGCCGCCATCGATTTCATTCTCCAGGCCAATATCGATGATAGCGAGGTTGGGCAGGCGGATATCGAAAGCGGACATCGCATCTTTGCGATTGCCGTAGGTTTGCACTTCATAGCCCTGCTTGCGCAAGACATCAGCGTAGTTCTCGCGGATTGCTGCTTCGTCTTCAACGATAGCGATTCTTCGGCTCATGGTCATAGGGTTCCTGCGTATCCTGTCTGAATCTGGTTAGTCGTAAATTGTGATGAATCAGTTTGCGCCTGCCTGGCCTGACCCATCTTCCTGCCCGCCCCTGTTCGGAGCGGTGCCTGTGCTAATTTCCCCCGTGTTTTTAAGCACTTGGCGCGACTATAGCGCATTTGCGAGATTTCTCTCAGCACTCAATTCAGGACACTGTGAATTGCCATTATTCTGCCATATTTAATCACTGCATGGCCCCAATGCTTACCTCCGCTGGTTATAAACACCAGTTTTAATGGCATCCATGGAGCAAGCGCCCGGGATTCCTGCCCTGGCGACCTGAACCACCCCAATCAACTACTTGCCAAGAATGCAGTTTTCAAGGAATTACGGCCATGACTCGAAACTCTCGTCAAACCCCACGTCGAACCCCACTTCGAAACCCGCTTCGAACCCCGCTCTTACTCTCAGCCGGACTGAGTGCTGCGTTACTCGCGGCCAACGTGCAGGCTGACTCCACAGCGACTTCTCAATCAACCTACCAGAACGACTATGCCAGCAAAGAAGAAACCGTGGGTTTCTTCTCCGGCGCCCTGCTGGGTGGTCTTGCGGGAGGCCCTCCCGGAGCCATACTGGGCGCAGCGATTGGCGCATTCGCCGGTGATGGACAGCAAGCGCGCTCCCGTAACAATGAACTGCAAGCGGAATTACTGACCGCCCGCCTCGAATCAGATCGCTTGCGCGATACAACGCGCGAACTGCAAGAGCAATACCAGATTGCGATGGCGGAACTCGATCAACTTCGGTCAACGCGTGCTCGCACGCTGCCTGCGTATTTGCCTGGCGGCGACACCGCTTCGTGTTGTGGCGACACCGCAATAAGCATTCATTTCCGTACCGGATCCAGCGCCATCGAAGGACACTACCGTGAGCAACTGGAAGGCATTGCCAAACTTGCACAGCAAATGCCGACTGCCGCCATTGAGATAACCGGTTATGCGGATCGCAACGGAGACGGTGAGAAGAACCTGCAACTCTCTCGCCAGCGTAGTGCCGAAGTGAAAAATTACCTGAACGCTCATGGCATCGATGATGCATCGATCGTCACTCTGGGTTACGGCGAGAACAATCCCCTCTATGAAACCCAAAGCATGGAAACCGATTTCTTTGATCGCCGAGTGACTGTCAGGATTCGCGACACGAGTGAATCCCTTCTTTCTCAATCACCAGATGGCAATTAGCCCTTGGTACACCGGAGAAAAATCTGGAGCGGAACATGAACGATATTCGACTCGTAATTGGTAACAAAAACTATTCGTCCTGGTCACTGTGCCCCTGGCTCTTGCTGAAAATGTATGACATCGGATTCGAAGAGATTCAGGTTGCGCTCTATCAGGACAATACCGCCGAGAAACTCGGCCCGTACTCGCCTTCGTTGAAAGTGCCAGTTCTCCTTCATAACGAAATTACCGTCTGGGACTCGCTGTCCATTTGCGAGTACATCAATGAGGAGTTGCTCGGTGGTTCCGGCTGGCCCTCCAGCCCCAAGCGTCGTGCCACGGCTCGATCGGTTGCAGCAGAGATTCATTCCGAGTTTCCGACACTGAAAAAAGACTGGCCCATGAACTGCAAGGCCTCTTTTCAGCTACAGCCTTCAGAGGCGCTGCAAAATGAAATCGCAAGAATTGACGCGATCTGGAGTTGTTGCCGACGACGCTATGGTGCCAACGGCAATTATCTGTTTGGTCGTTTCTCTATTGCCGATTGCATGTCTGCCTGGATCGCGGTCTGCTTCGAAGCCTATGGCGCCGAACTAAGCGGTGACGCCTATGTCTACATGCAGACTCTGCTGGACAACCCCTTTGTCCAGAAATGGATCACGCTCGGCCGCCGCGAGCAGGAACCTCTGTCAATTGCCTACGCCAGCAATGCCTGAAGAATTCATTGTGCTATACCACCCTTATAAGGCCCTTCGGGGCCTTTTTTTATGCCGGAAGCTACGGTGCAATGGCTAAGCACTCACGCCAACGAGTCGATAACCCGATAGTGCGCAATGAATAATAAATAATGAGATCGACCGCCCATGACTGTTTCTGCCACTGACGTAATTCGCTTTTGGTTCGAGGAGATCGAACCGGCACAGCGGTTCAAAAAAGACCCGGAGTTTGACGAAATGATCCGGGACAGATTCAAGCAAACGCACAAGCTCGCCAGCCAGGGCTTGCTCTATACCTGGCGCGACCATCCACTGGATGCGCTGGCGGAGATCATTGTGCTCGACCAGTTCTCACGCAATATGTTTCGCGATAGCCCGAAGGCGTTTGCCCAGGATACGCTTGCACTGGTACTGGCGCAGGAAGCGATTCGCAGAAAGCTGGATAACGAACTGGACCCATTGCACAAGGCATTCCTCTATATGCCGTTCATGCACAGTGAGTCTGCAGAGATTCATGAGATAGCCATGTTTCTGTTCGACCAGCCGGGGCTCGAAGACAATTACAACTACGAGCTGAAACATAAAGCAATTATCGATCGGTTCGGGCGCTATCCACATCGCAATGAGATTCTGCGACGCAAATCGAGTGATGAAGAACTCGAGTTCCTCGCCCAGCCGGGGTCCGGCTTCTAGTCTCTGTCACGCTGGATTGCAGTGGAACTAATCCAGTGAAAATAATGTACTGGAAATAATTCAGTGAAAATAAAAAGGGCCTGTGAATACAGGCCCTCCTACTTTAAAGATTGCACTTCTTGCTGCAGCTAAACACTTAGCGGTTTGGCAGCACGTCCTTGAGTTTGGCAGCCATCTCCAGAATCGCGGCCTCTGTCGTTTCCCAGTTCATGCACGCATCTGTTACGGAAACACCGTATTTCAGATCCGCCAGATTGGCAGGGATCGATTGATTCCCCGCATTCAAATGGCTTTCCAGCATTACGCCGATGATCGACTTGTTGCCTTCGAGAATCTGATGGGTCACATCTTTCAATACCAGCGGTTGCACTTCAGGGTCCTTGCTGGAATTGGCGTGGCTGCAATCGATCATGATATTGGTGCTAACGCCACCACTGGCCAGCGCCTTCTCTGCCTGTGCAACGTGTACGGTGTCATAGTTTGGGCCATTGGCGCCACCTCGCAATACAACGTGTGCATAGGGATTACCGCGAGTGGTGACAACCGAGACCTGACCGGCGGAGTTAATACCCAGAAAACGGTGTGGATTATTTACCGATTGCATGGCGTTGATGGCCACCATCAAACCACCATCAGTGCCGTTCTTGAAGCCGACCGCCGATGACAGCCCGGAAGACATCTCCCGGTGCGTCTGTGACTCGGTGGTCCGTGCACCGATGGCAGACCAGGCGATCAGGTCTTGCAGATACTGTGGAGAAATAGGGTCAAGGGCCTCGGTTGAAGCTGGCAGACCAAGACTCACGATATCCAGTAACAGTCGTCGACCGATGCGTAACCCCTCTTCTATCTTGAATGAATCATCAAGATACGGGTCATTGATCAGCCCTTTCCAGCCAATTGAGGTACGTGGCTTTTCAAAATACACACGCATGACTATATAGAGTGTATCGGACACTTTATCCGCGAGCTGCTTGAGGCGCTGGGCGTACTCCATCGCTGCTTTGGTATCATGGATGGAACAAGGTCCAACCACGACGAACAGGCGTGGGTCTTTACGATCCAGAATCGAGAAGATGGTTTCTCGCGCTTTCTGCACTGAATCGAGGGCTGATCCCTCAAGTGGTAAGTCCGCCTTGAGTTGCTCTGGAGTAATGAGCGCGTCGTTGGAGGCAATATTGCGGTTGTCTACTGTCGCTGACTTGTCAGTCATGGGAATACTCTTGTTCAATGTCGTTCTGAAGATTCAGTCGCCGGATCTGTGATCTTGTCCGGATATTCAGGCTACTGGTTTATGTGTCGCTCGGTGTCGTGTGAGAAAAAGGCCGGCAATAATAGCAAATACTCAGCGGCAAAGTCATATTGCCGATACATTTACTGCCCGTGTTGTGTATTGGGTCGCTGCTCAGGGATTCAAGGGATTGCCGAATTGTTCGCCAAGCACAGACGCTTCGGACACGAATGGACTATAAATGGAGTATTAAAGGGGGAAGACAGTGTTTATTAGCCAGGAATTCGATGGTGGCAATATTGAGGTAGTCGCCTGTGAACGTGCCGATGATATCCGGCTAACCATCAGGCAGGACGCCAAATCTGAATTTTACCAGTGGTTCTACTTCCGCCTCACCGGGGCGCGCGACCAGCTGTGTACCTTCAAAATACTCAATGCCGGAGGTGCGGCCTATCCCGATGGCTTCAAGGATTATCGCGTCTGTTACAGCTACGACCGACACACCTGGCTGCGCTGGGATACCACGCTGAATGATGGCGTTCTCAGTTTCCAGTTCCGGCCGGAACGCGATGTCATGTATTTCGCCTACTTCACTCCCTTTCTCATGGAACGGCATCACGAACTGATCACCCACGCCCTCGAATCCGAGTACTTCTCCCATACCTTATTGGGTCAGACACTCGATGGGCAGGACCTCGATCTGCTCAAGATCTCCCGCAATGACGGCAAGCCGCGCAAACGCTGCTGGATCATCGCGCGACAGCACCCCGGCGAAACCATGGCCGAGTGGTGGATGGAGGGCTTCATCGATGCGATGGTGGGCGGTCGCCCCGATCTCAACATGGACGTTCTGAAATTGGCGGACCTGTACCTTATCCCCAACATGAATCCGGACGGCAGCCGGAGAGGGCATCTGCGTACCAATGCCGCTGGCCGCAATCTGAACCGGGAGTGGGCACATCCCAGCATGGAAGCTTCACCGGAAGTGTTTCTGGCCAAGCAGGCGATGCTGGAAACCGGAGTCGATTTTTTTCTGGATGTGCACGGCGATGAATCACTGCCGTATTGTTTTATCGCGGGTACAGAAGGCTTGTTGCAATGGGGTGACAAACAACAGAAACAACTCGACTTCTACAAACAACGCTTGCTGGACATCAACGCGGATTTCCAGATCGAGCATGGCTATCCGCCGAAAAAACCCGGCGAAGCCAACATGACCATGAGCACCGCACAAACTGCACATTTGCACGGTTGCCTCGCCATGACACTGGAGATGCCCTTCAAGGATACGACGGCAACTCCAGACATCCTGTATGGCTGGTCACCCGATCGCAGTATGCGCATGGCGCACTCTTGCTTGGAAGCGCTGCGGGACTATCTACAGAGCGACTTGATCTAGGCAAACGCCCTGCTCAGATTTCGTGATACAGCTTGCGGCCCTGTTCGTTGTATTCGCCGGCCATCTCTTCCATGCCCGAGGAAATGGCGTCGTCTACCGTATCCAAGCCGCGCTCGGCCGCATAGTCGCGAACTTCCTGCGAAATTTTCATGGAGCAGAATTTCGGCCCGCACATGGAGCAGAAGTGCGCCACTTTGCCCGATTGCTTGGGCAGGGTTTCATCGTGGAACGAGCGTGCTGTGACCGGATCGAGACTGAGATTAAACTGATCTTCCCAGCGGAATTCGAAGCGCGCCTTGGATAGCGCATTATCCCGCATCTGCGCACCAGGATGCCCTTTGGCGAGATCAGCCGCATGGGCTGCGATCTTGTAGGCCATTAAGCCATCTTTCACGTCCTGTTTGTTGGGTAATCCCAGATGTTCTTTTGGCGTGACGTAACACAACATCGCGCAGCCAAACCAGCCGATCATGGCCGCACCGATACCGGACGTAATATGGTCGTAGCCTGGCGCGATGTCGGTAGTTAAAGGCCCGAGCGTGTAGAAAGGGGCCTCGTCGCACACTTCAAGCTGCTTATCCATGTTCTCCTTGATCATGTGCATTGGTACATGCCCAGGCCCTTCGATCATGGTCTGCACATCGTGTTGCCAGGCGATCTTGGTCAGTTCGCCAAGCGTTTCCAGCTCACCAAATTGCGCCGCATCGTTGGCGTCGGCTATCGAACCCGGACGCAAGCCATCTCCAAGTGAGAATGACACGTCATAGGCCTTCATGATCTCGCAGATTTCTTCGAAGTGTGTGTAGAGGAAATTTTCCTGATGGTGAGCCAGACACCACTTGGCCATGATCGAACCGCCGCGCGAGACGATACCGGTAACCCGCTTGGCTGTCAGTGGTACGTAGCGCAGCAGTACGCCCGCATGGATCGTGAAATAATCGACACCCTGCTCTGCCTGCTCGATCAGCGTGTCCCGATAAATATCCCAGGTGAGTTCTTCAGCAATGCCATCGACTTTTTCCAGAGCCTGATAGATTGGCACCGTGCCGATTGGGAGCATGGAATTGCGAATAATCCACTCTCTCGTCTCATGGATATTCTTGCCGGTGGACAGATCCATTACCGTGTCTGCGCCCCAGAGCGCCGACCAGGTCAGCTTCTCAACTTCTTCCTCGATCGAGGAGGACACCGCGGAGTTGCCAATATTGGCGTTTACCTTCACGAGGAAGTTGCGACCAATAATCATTGGCTCAACTTCGGGATGATTGATATTGGCAGGGATGATTGCCCGGCCACGAGCGACTTCGTCGCGCACAAATTCGCCGGTTATCTGTGGCGGTATTGTCGCCCCGAAAGATTGGCCCGGATGCTGTTCGGCGAGTTGCTGCTGCTCACTGGCTTTCTGACGCGCCATGTTTTCCCGGATGGCGATGAACTCCATCTCTGGCGTCACGATGCCCTGGCGTGCATAGTGCAGCTGACTCACATTCTTGCCTGGCAGAGCGCGACGCGGCTTGCGAATGTGCTCGAAGCGCAAGTGTTCGGTGTTCATATCTGACTGACGCGCTTTCCCGAAAGTGGAACTGGCACCAGCCAAAATCTCGGTATCGGCACGCTCTTCGATCCAGGCTTCCCGGATTGCCGGGAGTCCCTGGCGCAGATCGATCGCGACATCCGGGTCGGCATAGGCGCCGGAGGTATCGTAAACGCGCAAAGGCGGATTTTCTTCGAAGCCCTTCTCTGTCTGGGTCGGAGTAAGCAGGATCTCCCGCATTGGTACTCTGATATCCGGCCGACTGCCACTCACGTAGACCTTACGGGAGTTGGGATAAATATCACTGGTGTTGGTGTCCAGACTGCTGATCTTGTCCAGGAAGGCCTGATTATCTGCGTTCATTGCTATGTCCTGTTTTCCCTGAGCTGTTTTCCCAGAAACGAGTCCCATGACCTATACTGCATTGGCATGCGAATTGAATACCTTCAGGTATTAACGGCCCTGGAAGGGATTGCGATTTTCCAATTGATTGCCGCCAGAGGCGGTAATAATGGTACCGAAATGAGGCGATCATTATGCCTGATTTCGACATCGAAATCGCCAGCGCAGCGGCCAGTGTTCCACACTGACACACTCTGCAGTGCCAATCTGAAACACTGCATGGATCATCACAGAGGAAAGCAAGCGATGTTGGACAAGAGACAGAGCCCCCGCACAGGGAAAGGCAGGTGTAACTGTCGCAGGTTTCGAGCGTCTAATGGGGTGTATAACGCCATTTACCGCAAACCCTCCGGGAAAATTGTCACTTTTGGTTACACTGTGTAGAATGCCGTCGAACCTCACAAGCGCATCCCAGCGCTGAGAAACCGCGTTTAACTTCAAACTTCGTCGAGCTTTATTTAGCACTTTCCGGGGCAGCGGGTCCTGGACAAGGAAATAGGTCAGCTACCATGGGAAGAATCAGTAAATTTCTGGGAACGATCGTGTGCGCCACTCTGCTTAATCCCAGCGCGCACGCTCAGGACTTGTTAACCATCCTGCAGATGGCGCTGGAAAACGATCCGGCTCTCAATCAGGCGGAAGCCCAATACCGGGCCAATAGTGAGAACGTGATCCAGACACGCGCCAATCTGTTGCCAACTTTTGGTGTCGGCGGAAGCACGACGCGTGAAACCAGTGGCCCGCCAGACGATATCGTAAACCCGTCAACCGGTGCTGTATTCCCGGCGCATAGCTTTCGACCAGGACGAAATTCGCACAGCTGGGGAATGAGCTTGCAGCAGAGTGTGTTTAATCTCGCCAACTGGTACAGTTTGGAAAGTGCCAAGGCATCTGATCGTGCAGGTTCGGTAAATCTGGCTGCTCAGGAGCAGGATTTGATCATGCGGACTGCTGCTGCCTATTTTGACATTTTGCGTGCACAGGATTTGCTCGAGACCAATGTGCAGGAAGAAGAGGCCGCGCTGCGCTCATTGGAACAGACACAACAGCGAGAAGAAGTTGGTCTGGTTGCTATCACCGATGTTTATGACGCACAGGCAGCCTATGACCTCGCTCGAAACACGACGATACTGCAACAGAATGCCTTGCGTGCATCCTTTGAAGCGCTTGAAGCGATTACCGGTCAGGCCCATCCAGACATCGAAGAGCTCAATGACAATTTTCCCATTGTCGATGTAGAAGGCAGTCTTGAAGATTGGGAAGCACAAGCAGAAGACAATAGTCTTGCCATTGCGGCGGCCAAGTTCAATCTCGACGCCTCGAAGAAAAACCTGAAGGCACGGCGCTCTGACCACCTACCTACGGTCAGTTTCACCGGCAACTACTTCCACTCTGTCTCGTCAGGCACTATTAATCAGGGCGTGCAGAGCGTTGGTGGCGCATTTGATGGCACTTCACTCAGTCTGAACTTAAGCATTCCACTCTATAGCGGAGGCGCAATAAGTTCCCGTCGCCGAGCGGCCGAGTACAATGTGCTTGCGGCTGAGGAATCGCTGGAACTTACCCGCCGCCAGCTCACCCAGAATATTCGCAACGCCTATCGCCGCGTCAACACAGATGTACTGGTTATTGCGCAGCGGCAGCAATCCATTACCTCTGCGCAGAGTGCACTCGATGCGACAGAGTTGGGTGCCGAAGTGGGAACACGTAATATCGTCGAAGTCCTGCGGGCCCGTGAAAATCTCTATCGCGCGTTGCGCCAGTACGCCGAAGCGCGTTACAACTATGTGATTGACTCGCTGGTACTGAAGCAAGTGGCCGGCATTCTTACTCCACAAGATGTCATCGAACTGAACCAGTGGTTGCAGGAAGCGAACTGATTCGATTGAGGGTTTGAAAACGAAAAACGGGAACCGTCTGACGGCTCCCGTTTTTTTTCGCGCTCTGAAAAGCAATCGCTAGTCTTTACGCCAGACTGAAACCTGACTGACGATGTACTCATACTTGCGCCGGTGTTCGCGGATCATGAAAGGTACATCTTCGTTGTGCAGGAGTGTGAATCCAGGCAAACAGCTGCCAATAGCCTGCAGTGTTGCCTCACTGTCCTGCCCATCGAGAAATTCGTCTTCAGGGGTGAAGTCGGTCATCCACGTGTTTGGTGATGCGATCACGAGCACTCCTCCACGACGCACATAGCGATCCGATTTGGCGAATTGCTGCAGGCAGTCTCTTGGGCTACCGAGTCTGCACAGCAGATTACTCAATAACAGCGCATCGAACGGGTCCTGCTGCTGCAGTAAGTCAGTACCGCGCAAGTGAGTCGCATCGCCTTGCACAAAAGTCACGCGCTGGGTTTCGACTCGCTTGTCCAAGCGGGCAGTCAGGTTTTCGAAATGACGGCCTGTCTCTCGTCTTCTGTAGGGCAGCTCACGATTAGTTTTCATGGCATTGGCAGCATCGACAAAAGCCTGACTGTAATCGAGCCCCACTACGGTATTGAAAGTCTTGCTCAGCTCAAAACTTGAACGACCTACCGCACAGCCGAGGTCCAGCACCGAATCCTGTTTCTGGCTGTATTCGTTGACGAGAGCAACCGTACGCTCAATGAGATTGCCGACGGTTGGGTGGCCAACCGCGGCAGTGATCGCATCATCCCGTTGTTCTGACTCGCTACCGAAGTGAAAGAGCAGGTATTGATCGACGAGTTCATCGGTGTCGTACTTGTCGCCTCTCTTCACCTTGGTGCCGACATCCTGCACAACACGAAATCCTGCATGCTGAAAAAAGTGTGGCCGAAAATGAAAGCGCGACCAGATGCTGGCTTCGTCGCCCGTGCTAATAAACGATCCACCAAGAATCATCTGGTGCTCGTTATCAAAGCAGGGTGTAGAGAAGTCTGTGTAGTAGGGATGGATTTCAAAACCAGGCAACGGATGGAATGGATCCTCGCACCACTGCCAGACATTACCGAAGGTATCGTGAAATCCTTTGCTGTTGGCAGGGCAAGCGTGTACCGGGCTTTCCGCCCCATAGCGAAGGTTATGATTCATAGGAGACTGTGGTGTTGCGAGCATCACAGCATCGAGCGCAAGACAGTTGTTGTCACCCTGTTTCCATTCCACCGCCCCGGCCAGCGCCGCATCGCGAATCGCCAGATGCTCACTCTCCGCTAGCAAACGGCACGGGTTATCGAAGCCCTCTTTCTCGGTCAACCAGGCACAATACGCTTTCGCTTCATAGAAATTGACGATAGCTGGCCAGTCCCATTGCATGGGCAACTCGCAAAACGTACTGCGCAATTTATAGCGATGCGAACCCGCCGGGCCATCCTGTACCCAGAAAGTAGGCCATTTCACATTGCGAAACTGACGCCAGCCCCAGCCGGATTCCGACCAGTATTTCGCGTTCTCGTATCCGCCCGCGCGTACGAACTCGAAAAACTCGCCATTGCTGATCAGATACTTTGTGGCCTTGAACGATTCGACCTGACGTGAATCATTGCCATACTCATTGTCCCAGCCAAAACTTGGCCAGCCTGAGGGTTTGCCCAAACGCACGTCCTGTGCGCCCACGTTCAACCACTTGTTAACTGGATAGTGTTTGCCTTCAACCGGCTCCTGTACAGCGTCAGCAGGCGGAGTCAAATAGTCGGGCCAGGTTTGGGGCAGGCGCACATGCTCGGACGGTAACTCACGCATTAACACACTGGAGGTCTCGAGATGAATGCGCTCATGCTCGAACGCCATCACGAGTGCCCAGCCGGGCCTGTCCATCGTAACCGGTTGATCAAATTCAGGGTGTGTGCTGATCAGGCCATACACCAGTTCATACACTTGCTGGCGATAGGCGCGTACGGCGCTCAGCTCCGGCCAGATATCCTGCTCCCCTTCATGCAGGTCATCCCAGTTCATTTCATCCACGCCGGTTTCAAATAACAGTTCAAATTCCTGATTCACGGGCTCGTCGATCAGGCCAGCAACCAGCAGTTTATTCACATAAAAGCAAACCGGGTGGGCATAGTAGAACACCAGCGGATGGCGCGTTTTGTGATACGGCCTGACAAAGAAGGCCTCGTCGCTGGCCAGCCCACTGAATAATTGCTCGGTCAGTGCCCAGGTATTCTCAAAATAGGCAAGCAATGCGGCGCGGCCCGCGTTCAGATTCAAGAGCGGCATTGAGCCGGGCAAGTAATCGCGCGCTTGTTTTGTGAGCGCTTCACGCCCGGCACGGTTTGCGGAGAGATTGATCACTTCTTTGGAGGCAGGCATGGCTTTTCCTTAAATTCCTGAGGCGATACTGCGTTCCAGTGCATTCCTGCAGTCTGGATTGTCACAGCAGTTTCCTGCATGCTGAGAGTCCACAACATCACACATCCTGATTTGGCAGTTCCACACGCGAAGTGCGCCACCCGTGGCGCCTGCGGTAAACTACGTCATTCATTGTGTCGATCAACCCATCGGCAATCTGTCAGATTTTATGACTGATTACTCATGATTTTTGAAAAGCAGCTTATTCAGCACAAGAAGGTGATGCAACTTGCACAGTAAATTGCCCAGGGTCGGTACGACCATCTTTACAGTCATGTCAAAAATGGCTGCCGATCATGGCGCCATTAATCTTTCACAGGGATTCCCCGATTTTGATTGTCCAGATCTGTTGAAGGAGCTGGTCGTCAAACATTTGCACGATGGCAAAAATCAGTACCCACCCATGGCAGGTATTCCTGAACTACGTCAGCAGATAAGCAACAAGATCAGTTTTCATTATCAATTTACCGCCAATCCGGAAACCGAAGTCACTGTCACGAGTGGTGCGACAGAGGCACTGTTCGACGCCGTGCAGGCTGTGGTCCATCCCGGTGACGAGGTTATCGTGTTCGATCCTGCCTATGATTCCTATGAGCCCGCCATCGAACTGGCCGGTGGTAAAGCGGTCCATCTGGCGCTCGTCGCTCCTGAGTTCACAATCGATTGGGATCTGCTTGCCAGCAGCATTAGTGACAAGACCCGATTAATCATAATTAATTCCCCGCACAATCCCTGTGGGGGAATCTTGACTCGGGCCGATCTCGATCAGCTCGCGGACCTGATTCGCGAGCGCGATATTCTCGTGCTGTCCGACGAGGTGTACGAGCACATGGTTTACGATGGCGAGCAACACCAGAGTGTGCTGACCCATCCCGAGCTGTGCGAACGCGCCTTTGCGGTGTTCTCGTTCGGCAAAACCTATCACGCCACTGGCTGGAAACTCGCCTATTGTATCGCCCGCGAGCCGCTCATGGCCGAATTTCGCAAGGTTCATCAATTCGTCACTTTCACCAGCACCAGCTTTCTGCAGTATGCGATTGCCGATTTCATGGCCCAGTGCCCTGAGCACGCGATTGAGTTATCTGCGTTTTATCAGGCGAAACGTGATTTGTTTTGCGACTTGATCAGCAACTCACGTTTCAGTTTCACGCCATCCAAAGGCACCTATTTCCAACTCGTGGACTACTCGGCGATCAGTGACAAGAATGACATGGACTTTGCCACAGAGCTCACGCGCGAGAAAGGCGTTGCTGCAATACCACTGACACCGTTCTGTCAGCAGCCTTCAGAAGCGAAGCTGATTCGTTTCTGTTTTTGTAAAGATGACTCCACTCTCAAGCGAGCTGCTGACATTCTCGTTGCGCTTTGACGGCAACCGAATTGACTACTGCGATGGCTACCGACTATCACACTACCGACCATCACACTCTCGACTTTCAGACGCTGGCCAGTAACATCAAGTGCTGGGGCAAGGAGTTGGGGTTTCAGCAGGTTGCTATCACCGATATCGATTTGTCCGACTATGCTCCATTGCTACAACGCTGGCTAGCCAGCGACTACCACGGCGACATGTCCTATATGGCAGAACGGGAGCAGCTACGCTGTCATCCCGAACAACTGCATCCGGGCACACAGCGAGTCGTTTGCGTACGCATGGATTACGCCAGGCAGACTGATAACTCGCTGGCTCCTCTGGATGAGCAAGACACCGCCTACGTGTCGCGCTATGCGCGCGGGCGTGACTACCACAAGTTGATTCGCAAAAGACTCCAACAACTCGCCAATCGCATTCAGGAACAGGTGGGCGAGTTCGGCTACCGTGCGTTTGTGGACAGTGCCCCGGTACTGGAGCGCGCACTCGCAGAGAAATCCGGGCTCGGCTGGATCGGCAAGAACACCATGCTGATCAACAAGAGAGCCGGCTCCTGGTTTTTTCTCGGCGAGCTCTTCACCGATCTGCCACTGCCGATAGATGAGCCGGATGAGGCGCACTGTGGCAGCTGTCGTGCCTGTCTCGATATTTGTCCTACCAATGCCTTTGTCGATGCCAATCTGTTGGACGCGCGGCGCTGCATCTCCTATCTGACCATCGAACTGCGCAGCAGCATTCCCGTGGAGTTTCGCAAGGCGATGGGTAATCGGGTGTTCGGCTGTGATGATTGCCAGTTAATTTGCCCCTGGAACAAATTCACCCGACCAAGCGATGAGGATGATTTCGCGCCTCGTCACCAACTGGACAGTTCGGAGCTGGCGACCCTGTTTGGCTGGAGCGAAGAGGAATTCCTGCGCAATACCGAGGGATCAGCCATACGGCGTATTGGTTATGAATGCTGGTTACGTAATCTGGCAATCGGGTTGGGAAATGCAAGTGGCAGCCCGGAAGTCGTTGCGGCATTGGAAAGTCGCCGTACACACTCCTCTGCATTGGTGCGAGAGCATGTGGCCTGGGCATTGGCCCAACATCAGACCTGAAGTCCCTCAGATATTTGTTCGCGAGCGCCCATGATGGCTCGCTGGGCTAGTTGGTTTGACCCGACTTCGTCGCTTGCTTAGCTGTGCTACTTGCTCAAGTCATACTTCCTGCTTAACTCACTCAGCTCCCTAAGTTCCCTAAACTCGCTCGGCTTACTCAGCGATGAAATGCTTGCGATAGTGGCGCAGTTCTTCCACTGATTCCTTGATGTCATCCATTGCCTGATGGGTGCCCTTCTTCACCAGCGTTTCCAGCACCGCAGGCTTCCAGCGTCGCGCCAGTTCCTTGAGTGTACTGACATCCAGATTTCGATAGTGAAACCATTCTTCCAACTCGGGCATGTAATTGGCCATGAACCGCCTGTCCTGACAGATACTGTTGCCGCACAGTGGCGATGACTTGGGGTTGCTGTATTCGCGCAAAAATGCCAGCGTTTGCAGCTCCGCCTCGCGTTCGCTGATGCCGCTCTTCTTCACGCGATCGATAAGACCTGAGGCTCCATGATGCTTCTGGTTCCATTCGTCCATGCCATCGAGAAGCGCATCGGGCTGCTTGACCGCAAGAACCGGCCCCTCGGCGAGAATGTTCAGATCCCCATCGGTTATCAGTGTGGCGATCTCGATAATGCGGTCGCTTTCGGGAACGAGACCTGTCATTTCCAGGTCGAGCCAGATAAGAGTGGCATTCTTGTCCATAAATCATTCCTTATTCCTGGAGCAGGCGGTCGAGCAGTACGTTCAGGGATTGTAGCAGACCGGGCGCACCGTATTGCAAAACCGGGTTTCGAACAAAAAGTTGCTATGGGTGTTTCCCACGAGGATTGCGCGTACAGGCGTCGATCAGTAATCCTCAATCAGAAACCAGACCTGTTCCCTGCAGTGTGGGATAATGCTCGCGCCATCCACACTCGGAAACCCGGTGGGTAGTGTGACCTTTTAATTAACGCCGACCTATGAACAAGCGCCGCCTCAGCAAACAACAGCAACGTCGCATCAATGAACAGCGCACACTGGCTGCCGGGGAGTCAGCTGAAGTCGCCGCTGCACACTGTAATGGGCGAATCATTAGTCATTTTGGCCAGCAACTCGATGTGGAATCGACGACAGCCGATGCCTCTGAGAATCCCCTGATTGTCCGCTGTCATCAGCGCGCGAATCTGCCTGCTCTGGTCACTGGTGATCTGGTCAGATGGGAACCGGGCGAAGACGGCAGCGGCGTGGTGACTGCGGTGGCCGAGCGGCGCAATGTCTTTCTTCGTCCCGATTCAATGGGCCGCGACAAGCCGGTAGCTGCGAATCTGGATGTGGTTCTGGTGGTGATCGCCTGTGTGCCCGAACCCTTCGTGAATCTGATCGATCGCTATCTGGTGGCTATTGAAAACCTCGGACTCCGGGCCGCGCTGGTCCTGAACAAGACAGATTTGCTCACGGACTCTCAGGCCGACATAACAGGCATCATGGACTTGTACCGTGGGCTCGATTACCCGGTGTTCGAAGTCTCTGCCAAAACCAGCGATGGCATGGCAAGCCTCCAGAAGTTTCTCGGCGGATTGACTACGGTACTGGTGGGGCAATCCGGCGTAGGAAAGTCATCACTGGTGAACAACCTCGGTGGACAAGAGGCCAGTGAAAGCGCCGAAGTGGGCGAGCTGTCCGTCGGCAAAGACAAAGGGACACACACGACCACCACAGCGCGGCTGTTTCATCTGCCGAACTGTGATCTGATTGACTCACCCGGGATCCGCGAATTCAGCCTTGCACCCTTGTCGCCAGAGCAGGTGTGCAATGGCTTTCCTGAGTTGCGACGCTTGCTGGGCGACTGTAAATTCAGAAACTGCAGCCATCGCGGCGACCCCGGTTGTGCACTCATCGCTGCCGCCGAAGCGGGCGATATCGATGCGCGCCGCTGGTCCAGTTTCAATCAGATTCTCGCCAGTAACGAGAGCTGACACGCGAACTGAAACGAGAGCTGAGCAGCTATTATTTACTACCGTCCATTGATCAACACCTCACAACTAACTGGTTCACTATGACTGAATTCAACACACCGCTTCTATTAAACATCGATGAGCTAAACCCCTTACTCGAGAACCGGGATGACATCCTGCTGGTTGCGGTGTGCCAGAAAGAAGTCTTTCAGCACAAGCACATTCCTGGCTCGGTGCTTGTTGAGCCAGCCGAACTGGTCAGTGGCGAGAAGCCTGCTGTAGGAAAGCTGCCTCCAGAAGATCGGCTCAATGCACTGTTCAGCCGCATCGGGCTCAGCCCCGACAAGACGGTGATTGCTTACGACGACGAAGGCGGTGGATGGGCCGGGCGTCTGATTTGGACACTCGATGTGATCGGTCATCAGCGCTACGCCTATCTTGATGGCGGTCTGATCGCCTGGTTGAAATCCGGCTACCCCGTCACCAGCGGTAGCGCTGCGCCCGTCCCGACCAGCTATCGTGTGTACGTCAACACCATGCTGCTGCGGAACAAGGAATTTCTGCTGACCCATCTCGATGAAATCAAGCGCGGTCAGTTGCAGGTCTGGGACGCGCGTGCGAGTCAGGAATACGCCGGAGACAAAGTCACGGCGATTCGCAATGGACACATTCCCGGCGCGTGCAATCTTGATTGGCTCGATCTCATGGATCGCGAGAACGATCTGCGTTTGTTGCCGAAAGATGAGCTACTGCAGCGCATGTACAATCAGGGCATCCGTACAGACGTACCGACCATCACCCATTGTCAGACTCATCACCGCTCAGGCCTGACCTATCTTGTTGGCAAATTGTTGGGAATGGACATTACCGCCTATGACGGTTCCTGGTCAGAATGGGGTAACGATCCGGACACGCCGATCACTACCGGACAAGAGCGATAACGCAGCAATTCATTAAAAGTGCCATGTCTCGTCTTTTTATCCTGATACAACACCTTCTCCCGCATCACCTGTTCAGCAGGTTGGTGGGCTGGTTTATGGGGCGCCGATTGTGGAAGAACTGGCTCATCCGCACTTTTGCCAAGCGGTATGGTGTAGATTTCAGCGAAGCGGAGCGAGAAGATGCTCGTGACTACGAGTCTTTTAATGATTTCTTCACGCGCCGGCTCAAACCTGGCATGCGGCCACTGCCTGCAGAGCTGAATGCGATCGTGCAACCCGCTGACGGGGCTATCAGCCAACTCGGGCCGATCAAGGGTCAGCAAATCTTTCAGGCCAAAGGGCATGACTACAGTTGCCAGGCGCTACTCGCCTGCTCCGAAGTCGAAGCCAAACAGTTTCACAATGGCGCGTTTGCGACGGTGTATCTATCACCGAAAGACTACCACCGTGTCCACATGCCCTATACCGGCACCTTGCGTAGCATGATTTATGTACCGGGTTCTTTATTTTCGGTGAATCCGGCAACCACGGCGGCGATCCCTGGTTTGTTTGCACGCAACGAGCGTGTTGTCTCGCTGTTCGACACCGAGATCGGGCCGATGGCGGTGGTGCTGGTGGGCGCCATGATTGTTGCGAGTATCGAGACCAGTTGGGCCGGGCAGATTTGTCCTGGCCGTAGCAAGCCAGGCGTCGAGCGCATCGATTACCCTGCTGACAATCGCATCACACTGCAGACCGGCGACGAACTCGGCTTGTTCAAGACAGGCTCTACCGTTATTGTGCTGTTTGCACAGGATGCCATCCAACTGGAACAAAGCCTGACAGCAGGCAGCAACGTGCAGATGGGTCAGTTACTCGCCCGCATCCACTCAAGCAATCCCTCAACACAAAACTGAGCAACGGTAGCAAGTATGAATCAGGATGAACTGAAACAGGCTGTAGCGAAAGCCGCCTTCGAATACGTCGAGTCGCGACTGGAGAAAGACATGATTCTCGGCATCGGCACAGGTTCTACAGCGAATCTGTTTATCGCCGAGTTAGCCAAAATCAAGAACGATCTGGAAGGCACCGTCGCCAGTTCTGAAGAGTCGGCACGACGCCTCAAGGAGCTGGGCATTCCAGTGCTGGACTCCAATGCCGCTGGCGAGTTGGAGATCTATGTGGATGGCGCAGATGAGACGAACGAATATCTGCAGCTCATCAAGGGCGGCGGCGCTGCGCTTACCCGCGAGAAAATCATTGCCGCGACGGCCCGCGAATTTGTCTGCATAGCCGACGAATCCAAGTGGGTGAAGATTCTCGGTACCTTTCCACTGCCCGTTGAAGTCATTCCGATGGCGCGCAGCCATGTTGCCCGGCAGATCGTGAAGTTGGGTGGAGACCCGGTTTGGCGTGAGGGTTGCGTCACTGACAATGGCAACCACATTCTGGATGTGCACCATCTGCAGATCATGGAGCCGCGCAAGCTCGAGAGCGAATTGAATCAGATCGTGGGGGTGGTAACGAATGGCCTGTTTGCGGAGAGAGCAGCAGATCGCCTATTTCTGGGCACAAGCTCAGGCGTCGAGGAAATCCTGCCCCGAGATAGCTAATGGGTGTCACAACCCATCTCGCCGACTAGTTAAAAGGTCTTGCGTCCCAAGCTCTATCACAGCCGGACAGGTATCCGGCTGTTAACATCGACTACATCGACAAGCTGTTGCTATTGTTATCGGTTATCGCCTGTTTTTGCCGGATGCAGTTAACAATTACCGTAGCCTTGACCACAGTAACTGCTCACTTACCGGTAGCTTACTAGCTGGCAAAGCTACACGCCTTGCGTGACGACTATCACCAGCATCGCTACCTATCATCACATGTCAAAACCAGACCGCTAACAGATCACTAATGCCAATAACGCATTAACAACTTGATCGACTCCGACTATACAGCGGCAACAATCTTCCCGGAACGAGTTCACTCCTCCGGTAAGGGTGTACCAGCCTGCTACAGGATCCGAAGCTTTAGCTGATCAGACGTTTTGCTCTTTGCTGTTGCTACTGCTACAGCGGTCTCTGCCAGAGAGACAAATTAAAGCGGAGTGACGTTGTCCGCTTGTGGGCCTTTTTGACCCTGGGTAACTTCCATGGTTACTTTTTGGCCTTCGTGAAGCGAACGGCGACCTGAGCCATTGATAGCACTGAAGTGTACGAACACATCCTTGCCACCTTCCTGCTCAATGAAACCGAAACCCTTCTCATCGTTGAACCACTTAACGGTACCCTCTACTAACTCTGACATATTGCTCTCGTACTATAAAACTTAAAAAAAGTTAGGCTGCTGGCAACAGCAACCCCTCGACCAAAATGATCGAGCTGTCAGTGTACGCCTGTTTCTTGTGGGATGGGAAGGTTAAATTGTTCCAAATTGCAATTTTCATCACAGAACGCTATCAATCTTCCTACATGCTGTGCTTGCTGGGCTGCAGCGACCCCAGCGCCTGCTATCGAGGGCTTCAAACGTCGATCAATTTACCCGGATTCAAGATGTTATGAGGATCGAAAACTTTCTTGATGGCCTTCATGTATTCGATCTCGGTTTCGCTACGCGCATATTGCAGGTAGGGCTTCTTCAACAACCCGACTCCGTGCTCGGCCGATACACTGCCGCCGTGTCGTTGCACAACTTCGAACACAAGATCTGACACCGTGCCGCATTTGGCAAAGAACTCTTCTTTGGCCAATGCTTCCGGCTTCAAAATATTCAGATGTACGTTGCCGTCACCGATGTGACCGAACCAGATGATTTCAAAATCCGGATAGGCTTCACTCACCAGCGCGTCGACTTCATCGAGAAACTCCGGCACGTGTGAGACTTTGACGGAAATATCATTTTTATAAGGAGTGAAACGCGAAATCGTTTCGGAAATGTCTTCGCGCAAACGCCATAAATTCTGCGCCTGCCCGAGACTCTGACTAATGGTGCCATCGCTAATCCAGCCTTGCTCAAGACAGTGCTCGAACAATGCCATCGCCGTTTCCATATCCTGTTCACTACGATTCTCAAATTCGATTAAGGCGTAGTAATCGGTTTGTGATTCGAACGGGCGCGGTAACCCTTTTTCGGCGATCACATGAGTCAACGCCTTCTCTGAAAAAAATTCGAAAGCCGTTAGCTCCAGTTTGCTTTGAAAACTTTGCAGCACTGGCATCGTGTCGGCCATATTGTCGATGCCAAGTACCAGCACGGTTGGATCATGCGGCTGGCTGGCGAGCGTCATGGTGAGTTCGACAACCAAACCCAGTGTCCCTTCTGAGCCGATGAACAGATGCCGAAAATCGTAGCCAGTCGCGTTCTTGGCAAGCCCTTTATTACAGTCCAGTAACTCACCTGTCCCGGTTACGACTTTCATGCCCGCAACCCAGTTGCGGGTCATGCCGTAGCGGATCACTTTGATGCCGCCGGCATTGGTTGCGACGTTGCCGCCCAATTGGCTGGAGCCTGATGAGGCAAAGTCCACCGGATAGAACAAACCCTGCTGTTCTGCAAACTGCTGCAACTGCTCCGTCACGACACCGGGCTGACACACCACCTGGCGATCGGCGGCGTTGAAATCCAGAATCTCATTCATCCGGTCGAAGGCGAGCACCACCTCACCGTTGCTGGCAACGGCACCACCGCTGAGCCCCGTGCGCCCGCCTGAGGGCACAATAGCGAACTGCTGAGCATTGGCCAGGCGCACAATCGCCTGCACCTGCTCGGCGGTCTTCGGCAACACGATCGCGGTGGGTGCGACCTCGTATGCCTTGGTCCAGTCTTTGCCGTAAGTCTGCAGGGCCTCCGCATCGGTTTTCACCCATTCCTCGCCGACGATCTCGGCCAGGGCTGCAAGGGACTGTTGAAATTCGCTGTTCATGGTGCTCCTGTCGACTCTGTGTTCTCTTGGTTTTCGGTAAGTGTTCAGTTGGACAAATCCAGGAAATCGCAATGTGCACTCACGAAATGAGATCGAATGGGCCATTGCAAGGGCGGAATATGGTACCATGCGCCCGCATTCGCGGCATGGCCCAATTCTCGCCAGCCGCCAGCTCAATCAATCTATTCTGGCCGTCCCAAAACCATGCAACCCACATCGTTCGAAAAAAGTAAGATCAAATTCCTCCTGCTGGAAGGCGTGCATCAAAGTGCGCTGGATACGCTAACCAAGGCAGGTTACGACAACGTCGAGTATCTCAAGACCTCGCTGGAAGGCGACGAGCTGAAAGAGAAGATCGCCAATGCGCATTTTGTCGGCATTCGCTCGCGCACGCAGTTGACCGAAGAAGTCTTCGCCTCGGCCAACAAGCTGCTCGCAGTGGGTTGCTTCTGCATCGGCACCAACCAGGTAGATCTCACTGCGGCACTGGGACGAGGGATTCCCGTATTCAACGCACCCTATTCCAATACTCGCAGCGTCGCCGAACTGGTTATCGGGCAGGCCATCCTCCTGCTGCGCGGTATCCCCGAAAAGAATGCCCTGCTGCATCGCGGCGTGTGGCAGAAAGCTGCCAAGGGTTCGTTTGAGACGCGCGGCAAGAAACTCGGCATCGTCGGCTACGGCAATATCGGCTCGCAACTGAGTGTGCTGGCCGAGGCGATGGGCATGAAGGTCTATCTCTATGATGTGGTAACCAAACTGCCTCTCGGTAACGCAACCCAGGTAGACTCGCTGGAAGAGCTGATGCGCGAGTGTGATGTGATCAGCTTGCACGTGCCTGAAACAGCGCAAACGAAGAACATGATCGGCGCCAAAGAGCTTGGCTGGATGAAACCGGAAGGGATTTTTATCAACGCCTCACGCGGCACCGTGGTTGATATTGATGCGCTGGCCGCTGCACTGGAGTCGAAGCAAATCGCCGGCGCCGCAATCGACGTATTTCCTGTCGAACCAAAATCCAATGACGAAGAGTTTGTCTCTCCGCTGCGCGCGTTCGAGAACTGCATTATTACGCCACACGTCGGTGGCAGCACGATGGAAGCTCAGGAAAACATCGGTGTCGAAGTCGCCGAGAAACTGGTGCGCTACAGTGACAACGGCTCGTCATTCTCGGCGGTCAATTTCCCCGAGGTCTCGCTTCCTGCGCATCCGGACAATCATCGCCTGTTGCATATTCACAAGAACGTGCCAGGTGTCTTATCCGAGATCAACCGAATCTTCTCCGATACCGGCATCAATATCCGTTCGCAGTATCTGCAAACCAATGAAGATGTGGGCTATGTTGTAATGGATATCGATGAGCAGTACAGCGAGCTGGCTCTACGCAAACTGAACGAGGTTAACGGCACCATTCGTTGCCGTGTACTGTTCTAGATTCAGGGCTGTTCTTTTAGCCTGCATTGGCGCGCGTCTGTTAAGCCGCGCGCACAATCTCACTGATTATCCCGAAGATTCTGTCGCGGTATTCCGCTGATTCATTCACCATATGGTGGCGAGCATCCGTCACCATATAGGTCTTCGCGCGCGGGAATTTCTCGACAATGCGCGGCAGGTTGTATTTCCAGTCGACCGTGCTGTCGTCGCTCCCCTGAATAATATGCAAGGGCGCGTCGTTGTCAGGCGCGGCTGCAAAGCGCTGGTTGTAGTCACTCATCGATTGCAGCCAATCAATCGCAACAATACGACTTTGCAGTTGATCGTGATTCGAGAGGAAGTCGAGAAAGGCATCGTCGTGGCTGTTTTGCGGGAATCCACGGGGAATCCGGCTGAGCACGTAACGCAGCACGTAAAACACAAAGCGCAGCTGCCCCCAGCGATGGGGGCGCAACAATGGCGCCAACAGGATGAAACTTTCCATGCGTTGCAACAACGGTGTCGCTTCCTGTTGCAAGCCATCAATAATCACCGAGCAGCCTGTACTCTGACCAATCAGATGCCAGGGTCCCGCAACGCCCTGCTCATCTGCAAGGCCCAGACATGCCGCCAAGGCATCGACATAGCGCCCGAAGTTCTCGATGCTGGCCACAGGCCCGCTGGACAGACCGTGTCCGGGCTGATCGAAAATAACGACAGAGAGATTGAGATTGAGACAGTGCCTGATCAGATGCGTGAACAGGCCAACATGATCAAAATAGCCGTGCAAGAGAAACGCGGTGCCCATTTCTCGTTCTTCAGGTAACTGAAAATGCTGGCAAACCACTTCGTAGTGGTCATTGCCATCACCGCGCGTTGAGGGAACCGTGAACTTGCCGAGGCGATGCTGGATCTGTTGGTCGGGGAAACTCAGTCCATAGTGCGAGATGTATTTCGCGAGATGGCTGGCCGGATCGCCACTGCCGAGTGCGTCATCGCGATTGGCCTCACCCTGGAATGCCATGGTGGGCAAGGATTCACGCAGTGCTGTGGCATCGGCCTGACTGAACATGACTGGACCATGCTGGTGATAGAGGCGGTCAGGAAGCGCCGTTGCCCCTGACCGCAATGAGGTTTAATAGCGCTGGTACATTTCTTCCAGGCTATAGACTTTGCCGATCTTCGACGCATTGCCTGCCGTACCAAAGGCCTCCAAACGCGCAGTAACAATGTCCTTCATCGCCTTGATGGTTGGAATCAGGAACTTGCGTGGATCGAATTCGGACTTGTTCTCTGCCAAAAACTTGCGCACCGCACCGGTAGAAGCCAGACGCAGATCTGTATCGATGTTGACCTTGCGCACCCCGTGGCGAATGCCTTCCTGAATCTCTTCAACTGGCACACCGTAGGTTTCCGGAATCTCGCCGCCGAACTCGTTGATGACCGCGAGCCACTCTTGCGGCACAGAGGATGATCCGTGCATCACCAGGTGGGTATTGGGGATGCGCGCGTGAATCTCTTTGATACGCTCGATCGCCAGAATATCGCCAGTCGGCGGACGACTGAATTTGTACGCACCATGGCTCGTGCCCACGGCAATCGCCAGTGCGTCCACACCGGTTGCTTCAACGAAGTCAGCTGCCTCTTCCGGATCAGTTAGCAGCTGATCCATGCTGAGCTTGCCTTCTGCGCCAATGCCATCTTCCTCACCCGCCATGCCGGTTTCCAGCGAGCCGAGACAACCGATCTCGCCTTCCACGGAAACACCGCAGGCATGGGCCATGTCGACCACTGTCTTGGTTACCCGCACGTTGTAGTCGAAATCAGTTGGCGTCTTGCCGTCTTCGCCCAACGAGCCGTCCATCATCACCGAGGAGAAGCCGAGCTGTATGGAACGCTGGCAGACAGCAGGTGAAACACCATGGTCCTGATGCATAACAATTGGAATATGGGGAAATTCTTCGATAGCGCCCTGAATAAGATGCTTGAGGAAGTTCGAGCCCGCGTACTTGCGCGCACCTGCGGAGGCTTGCAGGATCACCGGGCTGTTCACCTCGCTCGCTGCTTCCATAATGGCGCGCACCTGTTCGAGGTTGTTCACATTGAAAGCCGGCACGCCGTAATCGTTCTCGGCCGCGTGATCGAGTAATTGTCGCAAGCTAATTAGCGCCATGTTCTGTCCTCTTTTGTGCTCTTCTGTTCTCTTTCTTTGTGTACGTTACCGTATACATCAATGAGAAGTGGATAGTCAGTGTCTTTGTTCAGGCTAGGCCCGCAGCTTAAGCTGCGGCCGCCCGGTCTTTCAATATTTTTACGGCGGGGAGTTCCTCACCTTCCACGTACTCGAGGAATGCACCTCCACCCGTGGAGATATAGGAGATTTGTTCCGTCACCGCGAATTTGTCGATAGCCGCAATGGTTTCGCCACCACCGGCCAGCGAAAAGGCATCGCTCTCGGCAATCGCTCTGGCCATCGCCTCCGTGCCCGCCGCGAAGGCATCGAATTCAAATACGCCAAGTGGGCCATTCCAGAGAATGGTTTTCATCTCGCCAACCAGTGCTGACAGTTTCTCTGCAGTTTTCGGGCCGATGTCGAGAATCAGATCGTCATCCTCGATATCCTCCACAGCCTTGATGGTCGCTCTGGCATTGGCATCAAATTCGGTTGCCACGACGACATCTTCGGGCAGTGGAATGCTGGTGCGTGCCATGAGTTCCTTCGCCGTGTCCACAAGCTCTGGCTCGCACAGGGACTTGCCTATGTTGACCCCGCTTGCCAGTAAAAACGTATTGGCAATGCCGCCGCCAACAATCAGCTGATCGACTTTGTCGCTCAGGCTGAGCAGGACTTTCAGTTTGCTGGAGACCTTGGCGCCACCGACAACGGCAAGCATGGGTCGCTCGGGGCTTGTTAACGAGCGCTCAAGAGCGTCCAGTTCTCTCGCCAACAGTGGGCCTGCGCAGGCTTGCGGTGCAAACTTGGCAACACCGTGAGTACTGGCCTGGGCGCGATGGGCAGTGCCAAAAGCATCCATCACGAAAATGTCAGCGAGGGCTGCATAGCGCTGCGCCAGCGCGTCATCATTGCCGGTTTCACCCTTGTTAATACGCACGTTTTCGAGCAACACAACATCGGCACTGCTGTTTTGCACTGCTTCGGTGCTCTCCAGATAATCCGCGACCAACTCCACCGGTCGGCCGAGAAGGTTCGCCAGATGATCGGCCACAGGCTGCATCGAGAACTCTGCCTGCTGTGCAATCGCGACGCCTTCTTCAGGGCGGCCCAGATGCGACATCACGATCACTTTCGCACCAGCCGCCAATGCCTTCTCAATGGTTGGCAGTGCTGCGCGGATGCGCGTGTCGTTGCCCACCTTGCCGTCTTGCACCGCAACGTTCAAATCCTCACGGATCAGTACGCGCTTTCCCGCGAGCTCCAACTCGTCCATGCGCAAGTAGCTCATATTTCTCCCCGGTGTTTCTGGCTCATTCTTTTTGCCCTTAATACTGTTTTTAGCTTTTGTTTCAAGTTAAGACTTCACTCTGGTTTCGAAAACAATGCACTGGCGCAGTGCCAGAACACGTCGTATGCATCGCATTATTTGTCAGTCAGTTTACTCAGGTACTGAGCGACATCCAGCATCCGGTTCGCATAGGCCCATTCATTATCAAACCAGACCAGCAGTTTGACGAGCCCGGCCGGTGCCACGCGTGTTTGTGTCAGGTCGACAATCGCCGAGCGCGGATCGTGATTGAAATCGCAGGAGGCCAATGGCTCGGACGTCGTGCCCAGCACGTTGGCAGGCAGACTGGCACTCTGTTCTTGCAAGAGC
>JASBUV010000067.1 GCA_030147705.1 Gammaproteobacteria bacterium | reverse complement strand
ATACTCCGGCAGCACTGGGCACGCAGGCCGAGTTTTTCGGCAACGATTATCTGATTCCGCCTCGTAACAGTGATGCTGTGGCTCCTCCGGAGCTACCCGAGCAGAACACCTTGCCTTTCCAATCCGGAGGCGGCGATAGCGCCGTGAACTCTGAGTCATCTGCGGCAAGTCAGGCGGGCATTAGCGCGAGCAATTTCAGCATCGCCCAATCAGTCGAACAGAATCCGGTTGTTGCAGGAGGCGCGATCACTGTCGCCGCTACGTTTCGTAATTCCAGCGCCACGCAGCACAGCAACCTCAGCGTTGAATTTTACTTTGTGCTCGAAAACACAACCCTGCTCGAGGCGCCAGCAGGCTGCAGCGAGCAATTGAGTCTGTCGTTGCAGGCAGTGCTGTATTGCGAGTTGGGAAACTTTGCCGCTGGAGAATCCAAAACACTGAGTTACAAAGTTCGAACCAGCGAGCAATCAATGCCCAATGTGTTCAGTACTGCGATAGTGGGTGCTGCTCGTCATGACACAATCATCAATGTTGTTGAAAACGTGCGCCATGATAGCGATGGTGACGGAATCAGTGACTTTAACGAACGCTTGCTGGGAACCGACCCGAGCAGTGCGGGATCTGTCAATCATGCCTCTACTGTTATCGATGTGATGGCTCTCTACACAGAGTCCGCAGATGCGCTGTATGCCGGAGCAGCAGAGACTCGCATCAATCAGCTGATTGCCGTTGCCAACCAGATCTACGCTGACAGCGGAGTCGCGATCAGATTGCGTCCTGTGTATTACGGGAGCATCGCCTACACCGCAACATCGGATATGGATGCCGTTCTCAATGCGCTGATCAACAAGAGCGATCCCGCGTTTGCCAACGTGAATGTGTTGCGTGAGCGCTACGGCGCAGATCTCGTCATGTTGTTCCAGCCGCTTGAACCCAATGCGGAACGTTGCGGTCTGGCCGCGGTGGGTGGTTACCGGACAGATGGCTACTTCGTTGCCGAGCGTGAGCGGGAATATGCCTATTCAACGATTGCTATCGATTGCCCGGTTGATCTGGTTGTCGCCCATGAGCTTGGGCATAACATGGGGCTGACTCATTCGCACGTGGAAGATGGGAGAGGTGGCACGTTCGACTTCGCCACTGGTCACGGTGTGCCGGGCGAATTCGTCACCGTCATGGCGTATTCAGGCGCGTTCGGAACCAATACCCGACTACCTCTGTTCTCAAGCCCCAATCTGAACTGTCTCGGGCAACCCTGTGGCATCGCAGAAGGGCAGGCCTATGCGGCTGATGCCGTACAAACGCTGAATATTGTGCGCCATCAAATTGCTGAATATTTCCCATCCACTGTGCCAGAGTTGCCGGTGTTTACAGTGACTGATACCAGCGGCAGCAATGTGGATGCCAGTATCGCGATGGCTGCCACCATCGACGGCGGGTTGAGCTTCAGTGACGAGGTAAGTACCCGACAGGCACTGGATCTGGTTGCCGATGTCACAGTTGACAGCGAACACGTTGGCAAAGAAGGCAGTCTGCATGTGCTGATCGGGGTGGCCAACGTTGGCTATTTGCAGATGGATGCCTCAGGTCAATTTGTCGATTGGGATGGCTCGCTCGCCGGTCTCGCCTCTGCCAGTACGGTACAGATCCTGCGCAGGCAGGAGCGTCTGAGCATTCTGCGTGACATCTTCCTGCCAGAAGTGTTGGTCGGAGAGCAGATCATTGTTTATGTCGGGTATCAGGTGAAAGATACCCAGGAAATCGTCTATACCCAGCAACCCCTCCTGCTGAATGTCGTTGCCGACTAACTTCTGAATAAAACCCGCTATTCGCGCCGTGCTATACTGCTGCCGCCGTTTACCAAGTGTGCATGAGCCGCAATATGACTGAATTCAAGACCATCGGCCTGGTAGGCCGACCGGGGCACGCGGGAGTGGTTGAGACCCTCAACCGCCTGCTTGCCTATCTCGCCAGCAAGGAGCTGATGGTGGTGCTGGACTCAGCCACGGCCCAGCAGATTGGCGACAGCTCGCTCACAACTTGCCCGCGCAATGAGCTGTCACGTAACTGTGATCTGGTAGTGGTCGTCGGTGGCGATGGCAGTATGTTGAACGTTGCCAAGGCAATGGCGTCCGATGAGGTGCCTGTAATCGGAATCAACCGCGGGCGCCTGGGATTTCTTACCGATATTCTGCCGGAAGAACTGCAGCTGCGTATTGATGAAGTGTTGGCCGGGCAGTACAGCATCGAAAAGCGCTTCCTGCTCGATGTCTTCCTGCGCGACGAGGGGCAGGAAACCTATCTGGGTTCAGCGCTCAATGATGTGGTGCTGCATCCAGGCAAGGCAGCCCAGATGATTGAGTTCGAACTGTTCGTGGGCGACCGCTTTGTCTACAGTCAGGAATCCGATGGTCTGATAGTGGCCACCCCAACCGGGTCTACAGCCTATGCCTTGAGTGCCGGCGGGCCGATCATGCACCCTGATCTGGATGCCGTTGTGTTGGTTCCCATGTATCCACACTCCTTGTCCAGTCGGCCTGTGGTCGTTGATGGCCGCAGTGAAATCGTTCTGCGAATCGCAGAAAGCAACAAGCTCCTGCCCTTGATCAGTTGCGATGGGGAGGAACGTTACAGTGCGAGTGCTGGTGACGAAATCGTTGTCCGTAAAAAGGCAGTTAGCCTCAAATTGATTCATCCCCCTTCATACAGTTTTTACCAGGCTTGTCGCAGCAAACTGGGCTGGGGTAGCCGGTTAGTGCGCAATAATGATTGAAGCATTCAGCGCCGAGCTTTCCCTCGATCTGCGACCTTTCAGCCGCTATCTCAGCACACAGGGGGTACGCCACCTGATCAGCGAAGAATCCGGTAAGCAGGTCTTGCGAGTCGTCTCAGAACATGAGGCCGAAGCGGTTCGGCGAGCTTTTGCGCTGTGGCGAGAGCAGCCGGAATTATTGGCAACTCTCAATGAGCAGTGGGAGAGGCAGGTCGAACCGAGGCCCAGACGAGGGAGCATTCTGAACAGCCTGTTCCAGCAAGCATGGATGATGCCCATTACTTTTCTGCTCACTGTCCTGTGCCTGCTGGTGGCTGTGTTCAGCGGATTGGGTCGGCAGCTGGGTTCTCTCGAATTCCTGCTGTATCCCTTACTCGATTCCAGCGGTTTTTTTGCGCTGCTTGGCGACATCGACAGCCTGTCGGAGATGCTGCGCACCCTCACTCCGATGCTGCTTCATTTTGGAGAGTTGCATCTTGTCTTTAATCTGCTGTGGCTGTGGTATTTCGGCAAGCAGATTGAGCCCAGGTTGCCATTTGTTCAGTATGGAGCACTGATCCTGCTGCTCGCATTCGCGAGCAACACGGCGGAATATCTGGTGCTGGGATTCAATAACTTTGGCGGCATGTCAGGTGTCGTTTGTGGTCTGGTGTCCTGTGCCTGGGTGATCCAGAGTCTGATGCCGCGCTCGCGCCTGATGATCACTCACGCCATGTTCGCGGGTTTTATCGTTATCATCATCGCGATGGAGATCTTTGCCGGCGCCTATATAGCCACCGCCGCACATGTGGGTGGGCTGGCCGCCGGGCTTTTGCTGGGGCTGGTGTTGGTGACGTATCATCGTCTGGTGCTGAACAAAAGTGTGCTCTCGCGCTGAATAGTGATGCATGAAATGCCGACAAAGTTGCTAGCGAACAGGGCGCAAACCCATGCCCGCAAATTTCAGAAAGACGCAGAACAGTAATACGGATTGGCCAGTATGGATGTTGAAAAAGACAAGACCTGCGATCAGGGTGAACAGGAAACGATTGTTGAATTGCCAGGTCGTCCCGCATCAGTCGAGCAGCTGATTGCGACCATGACACCCGAGATCTATGACAACTTGCGCAGCGCAGTAGAGCTGGGGAAATGGGCGGATGGTAATCGCTTGACAGTAGCCCAGCGCGAGCACTGTATGGAGGCGATCATACTGTACGAAGCCAGTAATATACCCGAGTCAGAGAGAACCGGTGCGCCGCTGGACCAGCAGTGTGAAAGCAAACAGGAAGAAGCGGTGCGTCCGCTTCGTATTACCAACGAGAGTGAAACATGAAGGAACAAGCGACAGGGATTCTGCGCAAGATGAAGTCACGGCTGGATGCTCCCGTCGAGTATGCCCTGCGCGCTGGCGAGACAGACGTGCCACTCAATCCGCTGATCGGCAAGACTTTGAAGATTGAGTACAGCGGCACAATCCACTGTGTTCACTGTGGGCGGTTGAGCAACAAGAGCTTCAATCAGGGGTATTGCTATCCCTGCTTTCAGTCCCTGGCGCAATGCGACTCATGCATTATTCACCCGGAAAAATGCCATTTCGATCAAGGCACGTGTCGGGAACCAGCCTGGGGTGAGCGTTTTTGTATGCAGGATCATATCGTCTATTTGGCGAACTCCTCCGGATTGAAAGTAGGGATCACACGTGCGACCCAGGTCCCGACTCGCTGGATTGATCAAGGCGCGACCCAGGCGCTTGCCATTATGCGGGTAAGAAGTCGATTGCAATCGGGAACTCTCGAAGTCATGTTCAAACAGCACGTGGCGGACAAAACCAATTGGCGTGACATGCTCAAAGGCGATGCAGAACAATTGGACATGCTCGCAGAACGCGACAGATTGCTCGGTGAATGCCGGGATGAAGTGACGGAGCTGGAACAACGATTCGGTTTTTTTGCCATTAGCGTGCTCAACGGAATAGATCCGGTGAGCATTAGCTATCCGGTACAGGAATATCCTGAAAAAATCAGCTCTTTCAATCTCGATAAAGATCCGGTCGTCGAGGGAACCCTGCATGGCGTTAAGGGGCAGTATTTGATTTTCGATGGTGGCGTCATTAACTTGCGCCGCTTTTCAGGATATGACGTAACAGTCAGTTATTAAAAGTTACTGAGCAGAGACACATACTCGGGTTTTGCTAACGCACAAGTCGTAGCAATGAATTAACAGGAAACACTATGAAAAACGCGCAGGCGCGTACCACCTATCTCAAGGATTATTTGCCGCCAAACTTTCTAATCGAAACCACTGAGCTGGACTTCGACCTCTACGAGGATTGCGCGACAGTTGTCGCCAAATTACTGTTTGTGCGCAATGAACTGACTGGCGAAGAGGCCAAGCAGAGCGCATCAGATACACTCGTGCTCAATGGTCAGGATCAGGTCCTTGAAGAATTGATTCTGGAAGGAAAGAAGCTGGAGCCGGGTGACTATCTGCTCGACGATGAAACGCTCACCATCCCCGCGCTAGCTTCACTGCTTGGGCGTGCCGCAGATCGTTTTACCCTGCAAATCAGAACTCGGCTGGAACCGCAGAACAATACTGCGCTGGAAGGCTTGTACAAGTCTCGCAAAATGTTCTGCACGCAGTGCGAGGCCGAAGGCTTTCGCAGAATAACCTATTATCTGGATCGTCCCGATGTCATGTCGCGCTTTACGACAACGATACGAGCTGACGCCGAGAAGTATCCAGTGCTTCTCTCCAATGGCAATATGATTGCATCCGGCAAGGAAGAGGGCGACGCAAATCGGCACTGGGTAAGTTGGGAAGATCCCTTCAAAAAGCCCAGCTATCTGTTTGCATTGGTGGCGGGCGATCTGGTCAGTCTCGACGACACGTTCATCACTGCCAGCGGTCGTGAAATCGCGCTGCGTATTTTTGTCGAGGAGAAAGACCTCGACAAATGTGATCATGCGATGCGTTCTCTGAAGAACTCAATGCGTTGGGACGAAGAGAAATTTGGCAGGGAGTACGATCTCGATATCTTCATGATCGTAGCCGTGGACGATTTCAATATGGGGGCCATGGAAAATAAAGGTCTGAATATTTTCAATACCTCCTGCGTTCTGGCAAATCCTCATACGACTACCGATTTCGCGTTCCAGCGTGTCGAAGCAGTCGTCGCTCACGAATATTTTCACAACTGGTCTGGTAATCGGGTTACCTGTCGCGACTGGTTTCAGCTCAGTCTGAAAGAAGGGTTTACAGTCTTTCGTGATTCCGAATTTTCGGCAGATATGGGGTCGCGGACAGTCAAGCGGGTAGAGGATGTCAATCTGCTCAAGACCGTACAGTTTGCGGAAGATGCCGGGCCGATGGCGCATTCTGTGCGACCCGACTCCTACATGGAGATTTCCAACTTCTATACCGTCACGATTTACGAGAAGGGCTCAGAAGTCGTCCGGATGATCAGTTTGTTGCTCGGACCGGAAAAATTCCGGGCAGGTACTGATTTGTATTTTGAGCGCCATGATGGTCAGGCGGTGACTACGGAAGACTTCGTCAAAGCGATGGAAGATGCGAGTGGTATAGACCTCACACAGTTTCGTCGCTGGTACACACAGGCGGGTACACCCGTGCTCTCGATTGAGTCGCGCTATGACGCCGATAAGCGACAATGGGTTCTTTCGGTACAGCAAAGCTGCCCGGACACACCGGGGCAGAGCAATAAGCTGCCCTTTACCATTCCTCTTCGTATGGGTCTGTTGCGTAGCGATGGTTCCGAGATTCCGTTGCGGCTGGCGGGCGAAACCGACAAAGAAAACAAGCTGGATCGCGTGCTGGAAGTTACCGAGCGCAGCCAGGAATTTGTCTTCACGGATGTCGATGAGGCACCAGTGCCCTCGCTACTGCGCGGATTCAGTGCGCCCGTTCGGCTGAACTATGACTACGCGCCTGAAGACCTGCTGTTTCTGATGGTCAACGATAGCGATGGCTTCAATCGCTGGAATGCAGCACAGCTACTCGCGATAGATAGTCTTGATAAATTGCAGGCTGCGCGCTCCGCTGGTGATGCACTGCAGACTCCTGCATTGCTCGAAAAGGCATTTGCCAAGGTGCTCGACTCTGTCATCAGTAACCCTGAACAAGACAAGGCAATGATCGCGCACTTGCTGACGCTGCCTACCGAAAGTTTTCTGATCGAGCAGGCAACGTTGGCGGATGTGGAAGCGATTCACGAAACCCGCGAATTCATGGCGAATGAGATTGCCAGAATCCATCACGACAAGTTCGCTACGATTTACAAAGACAATGATGCGAACTGGGAATTCAAGGTCGATGCAAAATCTGTAGCGCGGCGTGCGTTGAAGAATCTCGCGTTAAGCTATTTGGTGCGCAGTGACGATGAAGACTGGATACAGCGTTGCTATTGGCAATTTGAAGGCGCCAGCAACATGACCGATCAGATGGCGGCATTACGCTGTCTGGTCAACAGTGCACATCCGGTGGCACGCGAGCTGGCCGAAAAGGCACTGACAGAGTTTTACGATGCCTGGCAGCATGAGGCGCTGGTCGTCGATCAGTGGCTGATTGTGCAAGCGACCTGCAGCCTGCCGGGCACACTTGGTAAAGTGAAATCCTTACTTGAGCATCCGGATTTCGAAATTCGCAATCCGAACAAAGTGCGCTCCCTGATTGGTGTGTTCGGTGCGCAAAACCATATCAATTTCCATCAGCGCGATGGCGCGGGCTATGAATTTCTGGCAGATCAGGCGCTGGTACTTGATAAGCTTAATCCGCAGATCGCGTCGCGCTTGTTAACCCCGCTGACCCGCTGGAAGAAGTACGATAGCGAGCGACAGGCATTGATGCAGGTGCAGCTTCGTCGAATCAAGGCTGATCCGGGGCTGTCCAAGGAAGTGTTCGAAGTCGTCGAAAAAAGTGTGGTCTGATCAAGTGAGCCGTGTGCGGAAATCCAGCAAAATCGTGGACAGAAACGCACGACTGGAGCGAGCCGGCTAATTGGGTTTGTAATAAGTCCAATAGCCGGTGAACATTTCTTCCCAGCTATAGACCCCGAATGCCACCTCGGTATCCGGATTGGGATTGGTGGGGTTGGACGATGAATTGTCCAAAGCGCCGATGACGTGTGCGACCGTTCCTGCAGGAAGTCTGATGGCTTCGGTCAGCCCGTAGTGAGGCTGCCAACCGTAGTTGTAAGCAGGAACGCTAAACAAGTCACGAGTCTCGCCATCCGGCAGGGTCACTGCGAATTTCATTTTCTTGCCACGATAGTGCATATGGGCACGCAGGCCGGTGATCACTACCTCGTCTTCGAATCGGTAATCCGCCTGTAGCGGAAAGTCATTGACGTTGGCGGGCAGGGTGAACTGCTTGCCAATCACCTGGGTCAGCTTTTCATGGCTGGGTGGCGTGTCGTGAAAGTATAGCCCCAGTCGTGTTTGATCTACCGTAGATCGCCCGTTAGTAACGTAGTGAAACTGCATCGCCAGACGGTGACCTGCGGGGATCAGTACTCCGGTGTCCTCCGGAAACTCTACAGCCTCTACCATGCCCGGTGCATAGCCCTCGAGAAAGCGTCTGCTGACTGTTTCTTCGCTGAGCTCAGGCCCCCAGAAATCTTCATCCGGCGCTACGACATAGGTCATCAGGTGATGTAAAACTGACTCGTCGCCGGCTAGATACTGTACTGCCTTGACCCAACGATCCTCGGTAAACGGAAGCTCCACAATCTCAAACTGATAGTCCATTACGCCAGTGGCGGGAATGCTGATCTCGGGCCCCTCGACGATGTAATCTGGCTCACCGAGTAACCAGTCGCCATTCCCGGAATAGTCGAGCTCTTCCAGCGGGTCGGTTTCACCTTCGCCTCGCGGCGCGCCAGCGTCTATCCAGTGCACGAGTGTGCGCATCTGTTCGGCATCAAGGTAGCGGGCATGACGCGAATGCCCAATATAGGGATCTACCTGAATGGGAGGCATTCTCCGGTTAAGGAGAACTTCGCGAATCATCGGTGACCAACCCATTACCATGATGTGGCTGTCCATCGCGAAGGGACCAACCCCGTCCTGCCGATGACAACCAGCACATTTTTCGATAATGATGGGTGCGACCTCGGTGGTGTAATCGGGTACCTGATCACTGTCAGCATGCTCGTAACTGAGTTCGCATCCCCGTGGCGGTGCGCTCACCGTGTTGTCCAGTTCTCCTTCGAGAAAGGTGGCCACGGTATTTTCCAGATCGCCATCTACGGAGCCGCGATAGAGCAGGGTTGTTCGTTGCGGGTCGAAAGCCAGCACTTCTCCGGCGTGGCTGATGTTCAGCATTTCGGAGACGAGTTGGGCAGAATCTTCGAGTAATGGGAGAGGCAGCTCAGGCAGTGTTATCTCATCGCGCGCTGTGCCGCGTGAGTTTACGAGCAGAAAAGTCACATCGCCCGCTTGCCAGTCTTCGCTCAGTGCGGCGAATTCGCTGACGAGTTGCGGCATCTCTGCACAGCTTTGATCATAGCTCATAAGAACGAGCGCATCGCGGTGCAGATAACGGCTGAGCTGATGAAAGTCGCCATTGTAGTCCAGCATGGCGAAATCGCTGACACGGGTAGGGGCTGCCTGTAGCGAGGAGCACAGCAGGGCTATTCCGCTCAGCAGTATGAAGGTCAGGCGCCGGATGAGATCGGCTGCAAATAATTCTCTTCTCATGGCACACGCATTGTAACGGGATTGGAGATGAAAGCTAACCTTGTAATAAACAGTTACAAGTCGGGCGATGGTCAGCCTTCACCCGTCGATTAACGGAGGACGGCGAATTGCAAGCTGGAGCCTGCTTGTTTATCATTTTCGCTGTCATTTCCAGAGTCTGGAGTCATCTTGAGCTTCACAATGCATTACAAGTCAGCCACTCGAGCGCAGGACAGTATGCCATCCTCGCACCCAATCACACTGGCGCGAATGGTGCTGTTTGTGATCTGTTGCTTGCCAGTATTCGCGAGCGCCCAGCATAGTCATGGTGTGCTGACCCCGTCAGTGACCTTTCCCCAGGATGATGCTGTCCTGTTGGAGCAGCCTCGCATGCTGACCATGAGTTTTCGGGTCGACGTACGATTGCTCAAACTGGCGCTCTACACCGATGAGGGGGAATGGCTCAATATGGGATTTCAGTATGACCCTTCCCAGAGCGAGCATAATTTCGTGTTTCCCATGCCGTCCGAGTTGCCTCCTGCAAAGTATTACACGGTTGAGTGGTCGGTGGTCGACGAGCGTCAGCGCTTCATGCAGGGCAAGTTCAATTTTGCTTTCGGGCCCGATGCCATCCCGCCCTCGGAGACCATCGCAGCCAGCTATACCATGCCTGATCTCGAGCTGAAGAATGAGAAAGGGGAATACCTGACGCCTTTCGAAGTCTATCAGCGACGCCAGGCCGAGCGAGAACAGCAAAGCGGAAACTAGACGCCTTCTGCTCGGTCACGCAGTAGTGTTCTTGCTCCCTCGCTCCCGAAAATCTGTACGGCAGTAGTCTGGAGCGGTCCGGAAGAAAGCTGGAAAATAGCCAATAGAAGGCACAAAGAAAAACGGGGCAACCGTCCGGCCGCCCCGCTTGAATCTCAAACGATCGCGATATCAGGCTACGTTTTCCACCGGAGTCAGTGGAATATCCCGTGCTTTCGCGGCAGCTTCCATGTACTCCTGAATCTCATTGAAATTCAGATAGCGATAGATCTCACCGGCCATCGTATCGAGCGAGCCCATGTATTGCATGTACTCGTCCATTGATGGGATCTTGCCGAGTGCCGCGCTGACAGCCGCCAGTTCGGAGGATGCAAGATAGACATTGGCGCCCTGACCGAGACGGTTGGGGAAATTACGTGTCGAGGTGGACACCACGGTTGAATTAGGCGCGACGCGAGCCTGATTACCCATGCACAGGGAGCATCCTGGCATTTCGGTGCGGGCACCGGAGACTCCAAACACGTTGTAGATGCCTTCTTCGGTCAGCTGATGCTCGTCCATCTTGGTCGGTGGTGCGATCCAGAGTTTGGTCGGCAGGCCGCCATCCACTTGCTTGAGCACTTCGCTCGCTGCACGGAAATGGCCGATATTGGTCATACACGAACCGATAAAGACTTCATCAATCTTGGTGCCCTGAACTTCAGAGAGTGGTTTCACATCGTCTGGATCGTTTGGGCAGGCCAGCAAGGGCTCCTTGATTTCATTGAGATCGATCTCGATGATCTTGTAGTACTCCGCATCAGCATCGGGTTCCATCAGTTGCGGATCTTCGAGCCACGCTTCCATGGCCTGAGCGCGGCGTTCCAGCGTGCGTGCGTCCTGATAACCATTGGCGATCATCCAGCGCAGCAGGGTGATGTTGGATTTGAAATACTCAATGATTGGCTCTTTACCCAGGCGGATCGTACAGCCACCAGCCGAGCGCTCTGCAGAGGCATCGGAGATTTCGAATGCCTGCTCCACTTTCAGGTCGGGCAAACCTTCAATCTCGAGAATGCGGCCGGAGAAGATATTCTTCTTGCCTTTCTTCTCAACCGTCAGATCGCCAGATTGAATTGCCGCGTAGGGGATAGCGTTCACCAGATCCCGCAGAGTGATACCGGGTTGCATCTCGCCCTTGAAGCGAACGAGTACGGATTCGGGCATATCGAGAGGCATGACGCCAGTGGCAGCAGCGAACGCAACCAGGCCGGAGCCAGCCGGAAAGGAAATGCCAATCGGAAAACGGGTGTGTGAATCACCACCGGTGCCGACGGTATCAGGCAGCAACATGCGATTGAGCCAGCTATGAATAATGCCGTCGCCCGGGCGCAGAGAGACACCGCCGCGGGTGTGAATGAAGTCCGGCAAAGTGTGCTGGGTTTCAATATCAACAGGCTTGGGGTACGCCGCGGTGTGACAGAAAGACTGCATAACCAGGTCGGCTGAGAAGCCCAGGCAGGCCAGATCTTTCAATTCGTCGCGCGTCATGGGGCCGGTAGTGTCCTGGCTGCCAACTGTAGTCATGCGCGGTTCGCAATAGCTGCCAGGGCGAACACCTTCGACGCCACAGGCCTTGCCAACCATCTTTTGCGCAAGCGTAAAGCCTTTGCCGGTATCTGCGCCGGTAATCGGTGAGCGGAATTCCGTGGAAGGCCCCAGACCCAGTTCTTCGCGTGCCCGTTGGGTCAAGCCTCGACCGATGATCAGGGGAATACGGCCACCGGCGCGCACTTCATCCAGCAAGACCTCGGTCTTGAGTTCGAATTCGCTGATGACTTCATCGCTGCCATGTTTGCAGAGCTTGCCTTCGTACACCTTGATGTCGACAACATCGCCTGTGTTGAGATTGTCCACGTCACATTCGAAAGGCAGGGCGCCAGCGTCTTCCATGGTATTGAAGAAGATCGGTGCAATTTTGCCGCCGATGCAAACACCACCGGCGCGCTTGTTCGGGATATAGGGAATGTCATCACCGGTATGCCAGAGCACCGAGTTGGTGGCTGACTTGCGTGATGAACCGGTGCCTACCACATCGCCAACCAGTGCGACGGGATGGCCTTTCTCCTTGAGCTCCTGAATCTGTTGCTCAGCATTGGTCACGCCTTCGCGTGGATTCTTGTACATCGCTTTGGCGTGCAAGGGGATATCTGGACGAGACCAGGCATCCTGTGCCGGTGACAGGTCATCTGTATTGGTTTCGCCGGGTACCTTGAATACTGTCACTGTCAGTACTTCCGGAATGGCAGGCTTGTTGGTAAACCATTCGGCGTCTGCCCAGGACTGCAACACTTTCTTGGCATGCGCATTACCGGCGCGGGCTTTCTCGGCGACATCGTGGAAGGCATCAAACATCAACAGCGTGTGGCAAAGCTCATCTGCAGCGAGCGCGCCCAACTCGGCGTCGTCCAGCAACTCAACCAGAGTCGCGATGTTGTAACCGCCCAGCATGGTGCCCAGCAGCTTCACTGCAAGTGGCTTGTCGATCAGTGGCGATTCGGTTTCACCACGTGCAATCGCGGAAAGAAATCCGGCTTTCACATAGGCCGCCTCGTCTACCCCCGCTGGCACGCGGTTGGAAATCAGATCGAGTATGAATTCTTCTTCACCGGCGGGTGGTTGCTTCAGCAGCTCTACCAGTTCGGCGACCTGTTCGGCAGACAGGGGTTTGGGGACAATGCCTTCAGCACTGCGTTCGGCGACATGTTGTCTGTAAGCCTCTAACACGTTGATTTCCTCATCATTGTTGCGGCGGAAGCAGGGCATCCCGAAGGCGGGGCAGTCGAAATGCTGCTATGGAAAATTCTGTGGCTTCGATGCAGCGACGCGCGAAAATGTAAGTGGGCGCGCCTGGGTGCAATGTCTGGATCGGGCTCGGGCGAGAGCCGTCATGACTCGCACCATTGATTCAGGGTCAGCTTCAGGCTTCTTTACCTGTTCTGACAGCTGTTTCAAGCAGTTTTCGCTATTGGTTCGAGCCTGCTGCCAGTCGTGGCGAGCATCGAAAAAGCGCGCGTATTCTATTGTAATCGCTCGCAAAAATCCAGATAGCGCCCCGCGCTGGAGACTCCCATCGTTGTCCCGGCAGTGGCGACTGCGCCAGACTCTTTGGATGAATTACTGATGTTTTCGAGGTTTCGAGAGCTGGGGTCAGCCAGCTAATGCGGTTACAATTTGGTCTCGGACTAAAGTTCATCGGCAGGGCTCCGACCCTAATGTGTAGTCCGGCTGATATCTGATAAACGCTGTACGTATTCGACAATTCATCAAGAAAACACCCCGTCAATGAAGACACCATGCATAGGAATCTGTTCGACGACATCACTTGGCGACAGAGTGTGCCGTGGGTGCAAACGTTATGCCTTCGAAGTGATCGACTGGAATCGCTACGATCAGGATGAAAAAGCAGCGGTGCTCAAGCGAATTGAGAAACTGGTTTGTCAGATTCTCGAAGACAAGTTGCGCATTTTCTCGGTCCCGAATCTCAAGCTCGGGCTGGAGCAGAACCGGATTCCATTTAACCCTGATCTGTCTCCCTACTGTTGGTTGCACAATTTGCTGAAAAAGCGTCAACGGGAAAGCTTTTCATTGCAGGAGTATGGCGCTTACGTGTTGCCTGAGTACGCGCATCTGAGCATGGCGCAACTGAGCGAGCTAATCGAGGAAGAATTGCTTGTGCTGAGCGATGCGCATTATCAGCGCTACTTTCTTGCTGAAAGGGCTTAGTGAAAGGGCGAGCGGCTAGCGGCACCACTTGTGCTTCGTGTGCCTGCTCTGGCCGTCATTGTGCAGTCTTATCAGAGCGGAAAAGACTCAAGTCGGACTTCACCCCCATCCACTTCCGCATACCAGCCTTGCTTGTCCCAGTCTCCCAACACCAGTCGCCAGCCTGAACCTGCCGCTGAATCATCGATGTCATGCACGGCAGGGCGGTGGGTATGGCCATGCAGCAGCCTGGGGACCTGATGTTCGGCGAGCAGTGACTGCACTGCCTGTTGATTCACATCCATGATTTCCATCGCTTTGGCAGAAGTGGCGGATCTGGATTCTGTGCGCGCCTGTTCTGCAAAGGCACGTCTTGCAGCCAGAGGTTGGGCGAGGAACTGGCGCTGCCACTCCGGATTTCTGACCTGTTGGCGAAACTTCTGATAGTCCGTGTCGTCGGTACAGAGCACATCGCCGTGTGACAACAGGATCGGGCCGAGGCTTGAGGAAATAACAGCAGGGTCTGCTAACAGACTTGCTCCGCAGCGGTTGGCGAAATCGTTGCCAATGAGGAAATCCCTGTTGCCATGCATCAGATAAACGTCGGCGCCGGATGTGGCAAAGGTGTTGAGCGCGGCGGCGATCTGCTCTGCCAACGGGTCATCGGTGTCATCGCCGAGCCAGACTTCAAACAGGTCACCGAGAATGTAGAGCGCCTGGCAGCGGCCGGTTTCACGTTCGAGAAAGCGAAGCAAACCCTCGGTAATGTCCGGCCGCGATTCCTCCAGATGGAGGTCGGAGATGAATAGCAGTCTGCTGTTCACGAGTCAGGCGCCTGTGACGTACGTGCTAGTCGTCTTCGCTGATATCAGTAGACTCGATAATGATTTCTTCTCGTGGCACATCCTGATGGCCTGCGACAGAAGTCGTCGCACAACCTTTGATCTTGCCCACGACGTCCATGCCCGCCGTAACGCGGCCGAATACGGCATAGCCCCATCCCTGTGGTGATTTGTCTCTGTGATTCAGGAAGCCATTGTCATTGACGTTGATAAAGAATTGGGAGGTCGCCGAGTGGGGTTCCATGGTGCGCGCCATCGCGACCGTTCCGGTCATGTTGCGCAAGCCATTGTCTGCCTCGTTCTCGATCGGTTCGCCGTTTTCTTTTTGCACCATGCCACTCTCGAAGCCGCCGCCCTGAATCATG